>NZ_JBXYJH010000009.1:0-1060 GCF_057396215.1 Psychrobacter sp. CX18
ACCCCAACTTTAATTTCTCAGCATCCTAAATCAGCAAAAATCCACACAAGTTGTTCTTTGATTTTAGCTTTTAAATAGTTGACTTATCTTGTCGTCCAAGGTAAGTTTGTTCTTTTGCTTTGCTTTACTGTTATTAATAAGTAACGACAGTATCGCTTAGCAGGCTGACTATTATATAGATTTGAATATCGTTGTCAACACTTAATTTTATTTCTTTCTAAGATGTTAGGCTTCTAATCTCTCGATTTATTGCCCGATGTCCGTCTTAGTGAGGGCGTATTATAGAGGGTTTATTTTTTGAGTCAAGGGGTTTTATGATTTTTATTTAATATCTATTAAAATCTAACACTCTATTAGGTTTACTAGAATAAAACTGCTCATACTATCGATTTCTTATTACTTTAAAATCCCCTGAATCCAATCGTCCTAAGTATCTCTATTTAATTCATCTACTCATGCATTAGGATACATAACCTTCTAGCTTAAATAGACTCGCAGATACTATTTATAATATAAGCTGAAGGATACCTACCCATCCATTCTTTTATCTCGAATTACAAAGATCATTACCAACTCTTAGAAACTCATTTAAACATAAGGATGGTAAGCAGTATCTATAAGTATTCATTATTTCAAAACTGCAAATATTACTCTTATGTTTTCTAACAATATTTTTTAGCCAAGATAGGCCTAACCCAAAGGAAAAAGCCCCCACTCAAGATGAGCGGGGGCTTTTAGGTATAGGGAGCTGACGATGACCTACTCTCACATGGGCGAACCACACTACCATTGGCGCGACGATGTTTCACTTCTGAGTTCGAGAAGGGATCAGGTGGTTCCATCGTGCTATTGTCGTCAGCAAAGGGGGTATAGATATGAGTTGGTTAAGTTACTTACTTAACGTTGTATTGACTAAGTATATCAAGAACCTGAATCAAGGTTGCTATTCATCAGCAATCATCAGGATGATATCGAAATAATTGGCAACATACTAAAACCACTTGGGTGTTGTATGGTCAAGCCAAACGAGCAATTAGTACAGGTTAGCTACACGCATCAC
>NZ_JBXYJH010000010.1:0-184679 GCF_057396215.1 Psychrobacter sp. CX18
ATTCTAGTGTCAACCCCTTGACTAAAAGTTTTTTCAATATTTTAATCAGCATCAATTTTTTAATCTTTTGTTATACAGGTATTGTATTAAGTTACTGCTACTATTTTATACCTACACCCAGTGGCTTATCGCTATGCCAGCGACAAACAATAGATTAGTTATCAGCGTTATCATGACGATATTTTTAAGCTGTTTACCTATTGATACTGTATCCACACGTGTTACTTGATCTTCATCTGATAAATTTCTTAGTAGAGTAAGCTGTATAGCATTACTATGCTTTATTGCTAAGGGGTAAACAATTAATACAGACAATGTATACCAATTAAAGTTAATCGCATACGTTAAATAGCACATGTAAGAAGCCATAAACAGTAAACCATATGCCGTTTGAATTCCTCTATCCCCTATCAAAACTGCTAGTGTTATTTTGCCTGCTTGTTTGTCACTATAGATATCTCGCATGTTATTAACAAATAGCACACAAGCAGCAAGCCCACCGCATCCTGTGGCAGGTAACAGATGACTTAGTTGAAACTGACCCGTTTGTAAATAAGCACTTCCTAAAACTCCGAGCCAACCGAAGAATATCAGTACAGCCACCTCCCCCATTGCGCGGTATCCATAAGGACGTTTGCCCATGGTATATGCCATCGCAGCGATGATAGCGAGCACACCAAATCCTAGAAATAGCAGAAAGTCGCGCAGGCTATCAAAGCCAATGGCAATTAAGATAACACCTGAGCAAAAGGTTAATAACGCCCAACCTACTATTAATCGCTTCAAGTGTTTTGCGCTAATCTGACCACTGGCCATTACTCGCTGTGGACTATTATCATCCCGATTGGCATCAGTGCCTTTGACACCATCGCCATATTCATTAGCAAGATTGGATAATATTTGCAGAGCCAGTGCGACCCAAAGTGTTAATGCAAAGACCAGCCAATTGTGACTGGTAAGGGATTGATTAGAAGAGACTATCTCAGAAAAAGCTAAGCCAGTACCACAAAGGATACTGGCTACGGCTAAAGGAAAGGTGCGAGGACGAGTGGCTTGAATAAACGTAGAGACAGTAGACATTGTTAAACCATCGCTCACAATAAATAATAGAGGACTGACAGTTATTAATTTAACCTTTAACTTTGGCTTTTAAAGTAGACACAATGCCAGATAACGCATAGAGGACACCGATGGCTAAAATACCAACGGGAATATCATATAAAACAATACCCATCACCAGTACAGCGATAATCAGCGCCACAAAAGGCACTTTCTTTTTATCAAATTCCTTAAAGCTATAGTATTTAAGGTTACTGACCATTAGGAGTCCGCAAATCACGACCCATACCGCTGATAGCATCATGATGTGGGTGTCGTAGTCTCCTACCCACTGATTATGATCTAAAGCTACCATCACCGAACTGGTAACTAAAATGGCTGCTAAAGGACTGGCCAAACCAACAAAGAATTTCTTATCGACTTCCCCAATTTGCACATTAAAACGAGCCAATCGAAACGCTGCACAGGCAGTGAACACAAACGCACAAGCGACGCCGATACGACCTAAAGGCTGTAGCGCAAAGCTATAAATCAATATTGCGGGAGCCACTCCAAACGCAAGCATATCTGCCAAAGAGTCATACTGCTCTCCAAATGGACTTTGAGCATTAAGCATCCGGGCCACTCGCCCATCAGCCCCGTCTAAAATGGCGGATAAAAAGATTGCTAAAGAGGCTTTATAAAACTCGCCTTGAGTACTCGATAAGATGGAGAAAAATCCAGACAGTAAGGACAGTGTGGTGATTAAATTAGGTGCCAAATACACACCTCGACTCACCACGGGCTTACCATTGGATACTTCCTGTTCGATGACTTCAAAGGTCAAACTATCCAAACCGTCTATACCCCCGCTAGTCGCATCAGCACTATTAGCTTCAACACCAGTTGTAGAAGGCGTTTCTGAGGCGACACTATGCTCAATGTCAACTGGGTGTGAAGATTTTGTCTCTTTAGAATGCGAGGAATTGGGCGTTGTCATACTCATTCTCAATATTGTTGAAAATTTTAAACGTGACTGTTATAAGCAATGAAAGCCGGAATAAACTAAATTTTAATCTGTCGTAATGTTCATTCAGTAACTATACCTCCGACATCCGAACCACCTAGCTTGACACTTTCTATCTTACTCACCCACTAACCAGCGAACGCTCACCGCTTGGCTTTGTGGGATATCTGGGGCGTCCTCAGGTCGTAGCAACGGCTGGATAAAGTTTAAAATTTTGCGTGCTTTTTGGTCAAATTGCCATGGTGGATTAATAATTAACATACCGGTGCCATTGAGGCCTACTGCTACGTCATTTGGATAAATATTTAGCTCACAAAGTAACTGCTTACGAATCCCAGTCCGCTTCATTTTTTTGTAAAAAAGCTCAACCGCATCAATATTTTTGATTGGGAACCATAACGCATAAACCCCTTGTGGCCACTTTGTCATTGTCGCTACCAATAGCTCAACTAAACGGGTAAAGTCTTTATGCTCTTGTTCATAAGGGGGGTCAATTAAGATAACTCCGCGGCGCTCTTCGGGCGGAATGACGGCCATTATACCTTCAAATGCATCACGGTTATGAATGCCAATAGGCAGCTTATACAACTGATAATTAAGGGCATCATATTCGCTATTTTTAAGCTCGAAAGCCTCTGCTCTTACAAGGGGTTCAGGGCTCCTTTCAACATGATTGGCAATCCACCAAGGCGAGCCTGGGTATACATGCTTATCATAGGTCTGGCGGGCTTTCTTGATATCGTTAACATACTGGCTGACGGCTGCTGGTGCCTCACTTAGATCTGCATTTAAAATCTTTTGGACACCATTTTGGGCTTCGCGTGTCTTGCGAGACTCTTCACTGCTTAATGAATAAAGACCTCGTCCACCATAAGCATCTAGTACATAATAAGGTTTATCTTTTTTGCTCATTTGATTGAGCAGTTGGATGAGTAAAATGTGTTTTACAACGTCGGCAAAATTACCTGCGTGATAGGCATGTTTATAGTTCATAAGTTAGCTTGTTTAATTGTAGAAAGTTGCGTATTAAAATTGGGGAATCAAAAATTGGTTCTATGTTAGCATAAGCGGGTTTGAAATAAGTATATTAATAGTTAATTGCCCTGATATGAATCTATTAAAACGCTCTTTACTGATTCAATTTAGGTTAAATTTCGGTTAAGTTTAGGGCCTATTGAACATTAAGTTTAATTATTAGACTTAAAGCTTCAAAAAGTGTCATGGTTAGAAATCAATTGATTTGGCAGTTTAACGTATCTTTAACTTAATTTTCGGCTTAATTTTCTTTCTACCTATTACTATTAACTGCGTTATTCATTTTATAATGCAGATGCCATTGCAATTTTACTGTTTATGAAGATGAAGGTGTCAGAGGTGCTATTGATGACTAAAATGAATAAAACTGAGGTTAATAGTAATTTAACACCCTCCATAGGCCAACATAATGACCCGATAACGGTGCCTATACCTCCCCCTCTAACGCCTAGCGAGGTTGACACTGCTAAGACAGTGGCTTATGAGGTTTTACAAGAGATAACCCAACATACTGATAAAACAACAGCACTAAGTCACCATAACAAAATTGATCTTACGAACTCTCAAAGTACGTTGCAACAATCAGACTTTGAGGTTGATTGGGCGCAACATTTTGATGAGGTTATGATTGAGTGCTTTATTAATGATGGCTTTGTGGTATTAGATGATGTTTATGACGCGAAAGCTTTGCTGGCGTTGCAAGCTGAGAGTGGATTTGTCGACTATCGCGATGCGCTACTCACTGATGGGGTGCGTAAGACTGACATTCGCGGTGATCGTATACGTTGGATTACCCATAACTTCTTCGCAGGATTTTATTATTTGCATAGCATAAACCAATTGGCGCAGTTTTTTAATCGGTTGCTATTTGCAGGTATTCGCCACAGTGAAGCACATTATGCCTGTTACCCGCCTGGCTTCGGCTATCAGTGGCATCAGGACAATCCAGTAGGGCGCAATGAGCGGGTTATTTCTGCGGTGTTTTATTTAAATGATGAATGGACGACGGATGATGGTGGTGAACTATCCATTATTGACAACCATGGCAAACAGCACCAACTATTACCCAAAGCCAATCGATTAATACTGTTTGATAGCAATTTACGCCATCAGGTAGAAATTGCGCACCGTCAACGTTATTCTATCGCGACTTGGTTACGTCGTGATGATGCCATTGTTATCGCTGAGCCATTATGATTGCCGTATAGTCAATAAACGAAATAAGCAACTTTAAATAAGCAACTTAGCAAATCTAACTAAATAAAAACCCCTTAAATCAGACCTTAAACCGATACACCCTTTCCCTACCAACTTTGAGACGATTATGAGCAAAAACGACCCAAAAAACCACACTATTGACCATCAACAAGCCACTTTAGAACTCAGTATTGATTTAATGAGTCGTGATTCGGTCACACCTCTTGATAAAGGTGCTCAAGACGTACTGGTTAATAGGCTTAAACCGCTTGGGTTTGAGTGTGAGTTTATGTATTTTGGCGATAAAAATGCGGTTGGACTCAATGCTGAGGTCAAAAACTTGTGGGCAAGACGTGGCAAGACAGACCCAGTCATCTGCTTTGCAGGGCATACTGATGTTGTGCCAACGGGCAATGCTGATAATTGGAAAATCCCACCCTTTGAGCCAACCGTTAAAGATGGCTACCTTTGGGGTCGTGGCGCAGCAGATATGAAAACAGCGATTGCCGCATTTACAGTGGCAACGGAAAGCTTTATTAAAAACCATCCTGATCACAAGGGTTCTATCGCGATGTTGATAACCTCCGATGAAGAAGGGCCTTCTATTAATGGAACGGTAAAAGTCATTGAGGCCTTAGAAGCCCGCAATGAGAAAATCACTTATTGCTTGGTTGGCGAGCCATCGAGTACCGATACGCTTGGCGATATTATCAAAAATGGTCGCCGTGGTTCATTAGGTGGCGTGCTAACTGTTACGGGTAAACAAGGTCATGTCGCTTATCCGCATTTGGCGGTAAATCCGATTCATGCCCTCCTGCCCGCGTTAACTGAATTTACCCATACTCAATGGGATAAAGGTAATGAGTTCTTCCCTGCAACCTCGATGCAAATCTCGAATATCAATGGGGGCACGGGTGCCAATAATGTCATCCCTGAAACGGTAGAGGTAGTATTTAACTTTAGATTTTCCACAGAAACCACAGAAGAAGAGCTTCGTGCTAAAACGCATGAAATACTAGATAAGCACTTTGATAATAGTGATGCCACTTATGACATTGAATGGAAACTATCAGGTAATCCATTCTTAACGGCTGAGGGTAAACTGGTTGATGCGTGTAAAGTGGCGGTGAAAGAGGTCACGGGTATCGTTACCACCCTATCGACCTCTGGCGGCACTTCCGATGGTCGTTTTATTGCGCCAACAGGTGCTCAAGTAGTCGAGCTAGGTGTGCGTAACGCCACCATTCATCAAGTGGATGAAAAAGTAGAAATTGATGATATCGGTAAGTTGGCGCAAATTTATGAGAAGATGCTAGAAGAATTGTTGTTGGGTTAATTTGCAATTTTGATTGAATTTTTGGAGCTAATCCTGCTATCCGCTTGTCGTTGGTTGCCTGTGGGGCACAGCATCTAAACACACGCGTGTTCCATTATTCAAGCGACCACTCCTGTGTAAGATGCTGTATGCCCCACAACCCACCAAGCTACCGCTTCTATCAGGGCTAGCGGTAACATCTCATTCTTGCAGATGTATTTTGTAATTATAAAGAGTGTGTATGGTATAGGGTGCGGTTAGCAAAACGCCACCAAAATTGTAGGACAAACATTATTTTTCAACACAAAAAAGGTGGGTTAGGTTTTTATCTTCACCTCTTCGAGGCTTGATAAAACTAACCCACCCTACGTAAGCTTCCAATGGTCGTTTTATTGCGCCAACTGGCGCTCAAGTGGTTGACCTAGGCATGCGTAACGCCACCATTCATCAGGTTGATGAAAAGGTAGAAATTGATGATATCGATAAGTTGGCGCAGATTTATGAGAAGATGCTAGAAGAATTGTTGAGTTAGAAGTCTAACGCTTTGAATTAAAAAGCCTTCATTTAATGAAGGCTTTTTTGATATAAGAAATCCACCCCGGTTCTGAGAAGCATTACAATTTGGTCTGTGAAACTTTACAACCTCACTTAAATCCATCCCCAGCCCTTCCTATGGAAAAGAAGTAATCTTTTCAGGTTAACAGGCGTAGGGTGTGGTTAGTTTTGCATTACTCTCGAAGAGAGTGCATGAAAAACGTAACCCACCAGTTGTAGGTTAGATTTAATAGTAATAATTACTTGAATATAGACCAGCTATAAATCCATCCCCGACCCTTCCTTTAAAAAAGGAAGGGGGCGATCTTTTAAAAATAGCTCTTAGATCTAAATTTAATGAATACTAATGAACTTTATAAGCTTCGGTTACTCGATACCAATATACACATCAACTTGCGACTCACTGACATAGTGCTCAAAATCGACATCATATAACCGAGTATGCGTACAGTCAGCATCATTGAAATAAGCCCAAACATTTTGCCATGCATTGATAACCGCATCTGGCATGTCACCCTGCTCACTAAAGACTAAATATTTACCTGTGGGAATAGTGAATGTTATTAAATCGTTAGTATCAAACGCTGAATCATCATCAACTTGATGCCAACCAGCCATCACATCAAAAGCCCCATTGGCGTCGCTTTCGTAATTGTGATAGATACCATATATATCGCTATCCTCTGAAAGTTTAGCGAAATAGTTTTTATAAAAATTTTGCCACATCTCACCTATTTTAGCACTTTCAGGATTTGTCTCATCTTGGTTGGTGGTGCGCACGGATATGCCTTGGCAGGGTATATTGTCGGAAAGCTCTAAAATATTCGTACTCATAATATTTCCTTTTAGACTTACAGGCTCAAATTAAATGCTCCGAAAACAGGGTATGTATCGCAAGCCATAGAAGACTTAATAACGCGCTCATGACCCATCGCACCACCACCTAAATCTAGATAACTGCCTAACTTGTATCGTCGTTCCCCAAAAACTAGCTCTTGTTTTGCTTGATCCCAATGTGTTTGATATTGGCTTGTGTCATCACTAATAGGTAAAGCTAAAGCCCATATAGTGTCAGCTTGCTGAACAACCAAACAGTTATTTTCAATAGCTAATACCCCATATTTTCTACCACTTGCAAAAACTGGCGTATTACTACTTACTTTATATCTTAGAATTTCTACGTCTTCATTTTGGTTAATACTATTAATAACAGTATCATCTATGTGTGCATTTAAATTAGTTTTGTCATCTATATCATAGCGTATATCACTAGTCGTCAGAGGCGGGTCATAACATCCTGATAATGAAAATAGGATCATAAATAACAGTATATTTTTCTTCATAATTATCCTAATAGAGTTAAGAAACAGACTAATCGGCCTCATCAATCCAGTTCATTTGGATGGCTTCTAGGATACCTTCGTTTGATTTGTTTGGGTCATCATCGAAGTTCTCTAATTCGGTTACCCAGCGGTGTAAATCGGTAAAGCGAATATACTGTGGATCGGTCTCTGGAAACTTCTCGACCAATTCGATGGCGATGTCTAGGCTGTCTGTCCATTTTAGTTTTTGGTTCATGATCGTGTCCTTATTTAAAGATAAGTGTTGAAATAGGAAGGGACAATTGTTTCAAGTTACAAGTGTGTCAAACAAATTGATTATATAGCTGAGATTTTAGCATAGATACGGCGTTTGATTTAGTGCATGTTAAGAAGGATAAGCGTTGCTTTAACAAGGCGGTTTAGCCTCGATTGCAGTGGATATACTTGGTAAAGCACTGGGCTGAGACGCTAGCGTTACCCTGTTATCGCGAAGCAGGAACGGGGTAACGTGTAGCGACTCGCCTCGTGCAAACCAAGATAGTAACGCAAAGCGAGAATGGCTCCAAAACTTATTAGTGCCTCAATCAATCCTACTGCTGTTTTATAGCAGTTTGGTTGGCGTTCCAAGTATCGATGACATTGGTAAGGTGTTTGCCCTGCATATCTAGTATTTCAGGGCGGTGCAAGCCTTGCTCGCTTTCTAGTACAAACTTGGTCAATCCTATCGCCATTAGGGTATTTTTGACATAAAAATGATGCTGAAAATAGATATATTTGTTATCCCAGCCCTCTAAGGTGCTGGTGACCGTCATTTTGTCTAAAAACTTGATTTCCTTTAGATAAACCATCTCTTGCATTGAGATAATCCAGCCAAGCTGTACGTCGCCGGTTTGTTGAGTAGATTGGTGTTGATGTCTGAGCTGATTTTGACGGCTAACGGTCAATAGCCATCCTGTGATATTTAACTCGATAAAGGATAAATAACGGTAGTTTGGTAGGTGTTTGCGAAAACCCATATCGTGCGGCAACACGCGGTAACGCCTCGTAAACGGCTTAAACAGTAACTCCTGATAAAGAGTCTCGTTTAACCCTTGTTCGTTATGATGACTATCATTAGAGTCTGGTGTGTTGCCTTGTTGCTTTAATAGGCGCATCAAGATAAAAAAACGGATTAACATGTTCATGGGTGGGTATCCTAGCTAAGTGTTTAGAAATTAGGCGCTACGTTACATAAAGCATAAGAATAAGGCAAGCGTTAGTCTATACAGCTATGCGGTTGTTGTCAGTTGTGTTGAGTGATAATTAATAAAAAATTTGTGTTTTTTGGCTTGAAACTTTCGCCACTCAACCCCATTTTTAGGACAGCCCCATGACTCATAACAGGATTTAAACTTTAGGGTTTGAATACTGTCCTATAACAATATTTTTATGGGTTGAATGGGTACTTTTTATAACTTAACTGAACTTTTTTAATGGAGTGAAAAATGAATATTCGCCCTTTGCATGACCGCATCGTAGTCCGCCGTGTGGAAGAAGAACAAAAAACCGCTGGTGGTATTTTATTACCGGGTTCTGCTCAAGAAAAACCATCTCAGGGAGAGATTTTAGCAGTTGGTAATGGTCAACTTCGTGAAAATGGTGATGTCCGTCCTTTAGACGTTAAGGTTGGCGATACTATTTTATTCGGTCAATATGCGGGTCAAACTGTGAAAGTTAATGGCGAAGAGCTATTAATCATGAAAGAATCTGACGTATTGGGTGTATTGGAAGGTTAATTGATTTAAAAATATAAACAACCCCCTATAAATTAAAATAATTGGAGAATTATCTCATGGCAAAAGACGTAAAGTTTGGCATTGACGCCCGTAAACAAATGATGGACGGCGTTAATATTTTAGCAAACGCTGTTAAAGTAACTCTAGGTCCTAAAGGCCGTAACGTAGTCATCGACAAGTCTTTCGGCGCACCTGCCATCACTAAAGATGGTGTGTCAGTCGCAAAAGAAATCGAACTTGAGAATAAGTTTGAAAACATGGGTGCTCAGCTGGTACGTGAAGTGGCGAGCAAAACCAATGATGTCGCTGGTGATGGTACGACTACTGCAACGGTATTGGCTCAGTCTATCTTGCAAGAAGGTATGAAGTCTGTTGCAGCCGGCATGAACCCAATGGATCTTAAACGCGGTATTGATAAAGCCGTTAAAGCTTCTGTTGAAGAGATTCATAAATTAGCCACTCCTGCTGACGACCATAAAGCGATCGCACAGGTTGGTTCAATCTCTGCTAACTCTGATACCAAAATTGGTGAGCTTATCTCTGAGGCGATGGAGAAAGTCGGTAAAAAAGGCGTAATCACTGTTGAAGAAGGATCGGGTTTTGAAGATTCTTTAGAAGTCGTCGAAGGTATGCAGTTTGACCGTGGCTATATCAGCCCATACTTTGCTAACAAACAAGACAGCTTAACTGCTGAGTTTGAAAACCCTTTCATCTTGCTTGTTGACAAAAAAATCAGCAATATCCGCGAAATCGTGCCGTTACTTGAGCAAGTGATGCAACAAAGTAAGCCACTTTTAATCATTGCAGAAGATGTTGAAAATGAAGCGTTAGCGACGTTAGTTGTGAACAACATGCGTGGCGGATTGAAGACTTGTGCGGTAAAAGCGCCAGGCTTCGGTGACCGTCGTAAAGCTATGCTACAAGACATCGCGACGCTAACAGGTGGTACGGTAATCTCTGAAGAAGTTGGCTTAAGCTTAGAGACGGCTACTGTTGAGCATTTAGGTACAGCTAAGAAAGTAACCGTTGGTAAAGAAAACACGGTTATCGTTGATGGTGCTGGTGATAAAGCAGATATCAGCGCACGTGTTGACTCAATCAACCGTCAAATCGAAGAGTCTACTTCTGACTACGACAAAGAAAAGCTGCAAGAGCGTGTTGCTAAATTGTCAGGTGGCGTAGCGGTTATTAAAGTTGGCGCTGCTACTGAAACCGCTATGAAAGAGAAGAAAGACCGTGTAGACGATGCGCTTCATGCCACTCGCGCTGCGGTTGAAGAAGGCGTTGTGCCTGGTGGTGGTGTTGCTCTAGTTCGTGCGATGAGTGCTATCAGCGAATTGACTGGCGATAATGATGACCAAAACGCGGGTATCAACATTTTACGCCGTGCTATGGAAGCGCCATTACGTCAAATCGTTACTAACGCAGGCGATGAAGCTTCTGTGGTAGTAAACGAAGTGAAGAATGGCTCTGGTAACTATGGCTATAACGCGGCAACTGGCGTTTATGGCGATATGCTAGAGATGGGTATCCTTGACCCTGCTAAAGTGGCTCGTTCTGCGCTTGAGCATGCGGCATCTGTTGCTGGCTTAATGCTTACCACTGAAGCGATGATCACCGACCAGCCTGAAGATAATGACGGCATGGCTGGCATGGGCGGTGCTGGTGGTATGGGCGGCATGGGTGGTATGGGCGGCATGATGTAATTTTTTATGTGCCCGCTAACTTTGTAGGACGTTGTCAGTCTAACTGGAGGTATCATATATACAATCTTCGTTAGACTTCCTAGTCCTACTTTGTTAGAGACCCCATAAACTTGCCATTCAAGACTGCATTTAAAACCCCGATAAGCTATCGCTTGTCGGGGTTTTTTATGTGATTTATTGATAAGAAGTTGGAATTTTACTTGCAATAGTTGATAGAGTGTCAAATAGCTAAATTAATATTAAATATTTACGACTACTGATCCGACTCATTTCTTCTAAACGTCCACGTTTTATCATCCGATGCTTCTTCAACGAAGTAATACCCGGCTAAATCAAATTTCTTTAAGTCCTCTGCTTTGGTGATTTTATTATCGGCTGCATACTTCACCATGAGTCCTCGCGCTTTTTTGGCATAAAAGCTGATAACCTTAAATTTGCCATTTTTCTCATCTTCAAATCGTGGTGTGATGATTTCTGCATCGACTGCTTTTTTCTTAACAGATTTAAAGTACTCATTGGACGCTAGGTTAATGAGCACATTATCTTCACCCTGCTCGGCAATGTCTTGCATACGCTGATTAATTACCTGCGAGATATGCATACCCCAAAAGTCATATAGGTTATCGCCCTGTTCATTTTTTAGCTTGGTGCCCATCTCTAAACGGTACGGCTGAATAAAATCTAGCGGTTTCAGCACACCATATAATCCCGATAAGATACCGAGATGCTCATTGAGATAAACCACTGTATCTTTGTCCATGTGATACATATCAAGACCTGTGTACACATCACCGTCAAACAGATAACCTGCGGGTTTGGCATTGTCCTCATTAAAGGGTTTCTTCTCACTCCATGCCCATTGCTGATTACGTTCAGCATTTAATTGCGCTAAGTCATCGGATATCCCCATTAGCTCTTGTAAATCAACAGGCTCTTTTGACTTTAATATTTTCATTAATTGTTGAGAGTGTTCAATGAGCTCAGGTTGGCTATAGTAGTTACCTACTTTTACGGGGACTGGATCACTCTCATTGAGGCTCTTTGCAGGCGATAACACAAAATACATAGTCGCATCCTTTTATAAATAGTGTTTTATTTGGGTTTGTATCGATACTTTATTAAAAGAGTTTTAGTAGGTAAGACTACCATATATAGGCTAACGGAGACAGTCGCAGAGAGCGGCTAAACTGTTTCTGATATTTTTATATAAATCGTGTATTGATAACATTGTGTTATGTGTTACTCTTCCTTAAATAAAAATATGATTGGTTACTTTTTGTGAAAGAATGTAACTGACCGGTCATATTTCATCAATGATTTTTATCAATTTATATTCTTATAATAAATTCACAGAATGGTTTCGAAATTGCCATTTATTAAATTGATAACCTTTGGTTTTAGCTCGACTAACCAGAGGTTTTTTAACAGTTATAAAGTTCTGCCTAAAGACACAATACAAACTCACGATAGGTTTAGATCACTTAAACAAGCTAGGAGCGAAAATGATAATAGGCACAATACAAGCCAAGCAGGCATATGAAGGTCGCGTTGCTATCACACCCGATTCCGTAAAAAAACTGACCAAACTTGGTCATGATGTGATTATTGAGTCTGGTGCTGGTCAGCATGCCTATTACGATGACACCGCTTATACCAATGCAGGTGCCAAAGTCGTGAGTGAAGCGGACGTGTTGTCTCAAGCAGATATCATTTGTGTGGTACAAAACCTGACAGCAGAGCAAATTACTCAGCTAACTAGTAACAGTATCGTCATTGGTATGCTCGATCCCTACCGCAATGATCAACTCGATAACTATGCCAAACAGGGCACCACCGCTTTTGCGATGGAGTTATTGCCTCGGACATTGTCTCGTGCTCAAAACATGGATGTGCTGTCCTCACAGGCCAACCTTGCAGGCTATAAAGCCGTCCTTATGGCAGCCAATGAGTATTCGCGCCCCTTTCCAATGTTTATGACCTCAGCAGGTACGGTTAAACCTGCAAAAGTCGTGGTACTAGGGGTGGGGGTAGCTGGTCTTCAGGCCATTGCTACTGCCAAACGCCTAGGTGCTGTGGTAGAGGCCAGTGATTTACGTCCGTCAGTCAAAGAACAAGTCGAATCCTTAGGCGGTAAGTGGCTAGATGTGCCAATGAGCGATGAGGAAACAGAGAAAGCGAAATCCACAGGTGGCTATGCTTGGACGCCCTCTGAGCAGTATATGAAAGATCAAGCACAAGTGGTCGATAAAGCCGTATCTAATGCCGACATTGTTATCACTACGGCTCAAATCCCTGGTCGTAATGCGCCACGTCTGATTCATAAGACGACGCTAGATAAGATGAAGGCTGGCTCAGTGTTAATCGATATGGCAGCGAGCTCTGGCGGGAATGTTGAAGGCACTGTCTCTGGAGAAACCGTGGTTACAGACAATGGCGTCCGTATTATCGGCGCCGCTAATATACCCGCAACGCTAGCTGCCCAGTCATCTGACTTATATGCCAACAACTTAGTTCACTTTATCACCACCTTATTTGATAAAGAAAATAATAATGCCTTAACGATCAATCTTGAAGATGAGATCCAAGGGGCATTGGCAGTCACTCATAATGGTGAAGTGCGTTTGCAGCGTAAATAAAGGACTGTGAATTTACGCGCTTAAAGTGTGACAGGTCACACTTGCTTGACTATATTTTAGAAAGATATTAGGAGAAGATTATGCTTGCTACACTATTAGCAACCGCACCGCTGGGGGTCGCTGTTACAGGGGGCACCCCTTTTGTGGCGATATTTACCATTTTCGTGCTTGCCATTTTTGTCGGTTACTACGTTGTCTGGGGCGTTACCCCTGCTCTACACACTCCTTTAATGGCGGTGACCAATGCATTATCTAGTATTGTAATCGTTGGCGCCATGCTACAAACCATTCATATCGACGGCAGTCCGTTTTCAGTGACGAGCATACTAGGTGCTTTTGCCGTCTTTTTAGCCAGTATCAATATCTTCGGTGGCTTTGCGGTTACTGAGCGTATGCTTGCGATGTTTAAGCCAAAAGCAAAAAAAGCCAAACCAGTAACAGACTCTGAAGGAGGTGATGCATGAATCCAGCGACTGACTTAACCCATATGAACTGGATTGCTGCTCACGCTGACTGGTTTTATCTCGTTGGTGCAATCTTATTTATTTTGACCTTACGTGGTCTATCAAGCCCAAAGACGGCCATCCGTGGTAATCGTTTTGGTATGGTAGCGATGGCAATTGCTGTCATTACGACCTTCTTCTTAGCGGAAGGTCCTGTATTATGGCTTATAATCGGTGCCATGATATTAGGTGCTTTGGTTGGTATGTGGAAAGCGAAAACAGTTGCCATGACCCAAATGCCAGAGACAGTTGCATTAATGCACTCCTTCGTTGGTTTGGCGGCAGTAGCGATTGCCCTTGCTACCGTGTTAAATACCACCCACGATCACAGTACCATTGCGCGTATTGAGCTATTCATCGGTTGTTTCATTGGTGCTATTACTTTCTCAGCGTCAGTCTTTGCCTTTGGTAAACTGGCCGCTAAAAAGTGGGCCAAAACGGTAGGCGGTGCATGGGTCAAGCCTGTGCAACTGATCTTGTTTATGGCTATGATTGCGTGCGGTGGTATCTACTTTGTCACTGAATCAATGCCTGCGTTCTACGCGATGACTGCTTTTGCCGTGGTATTCGGTTGGATGTGGATTGCGCCGATCGGTGGTGGTGATATGCCCGTTGTGGTATCGCTATTAAACTCATTCTCTGGTTGGGCAGCGGCAGGTATTGGATTTACATTAGGTAACTCAATGCTGATCATTGCAGGCTCATTAGTGGGCTCGTCTGGGGCTATCCTGTCATACATCATGTGTAAAGCCATGAACCGCTCACTACTAAATGTATTATTTGGTGGTATGGGGACAACAGCTGCCGTTGCTGACGAAGGTGATGGTGCACCTAAGACCTACAAGTCAGGCTCAGCCGAAGATGCAGGCTTCTTAATGAGTAATGCCAGCGATGTTATTATTGTACCGGGTTATGGTATGGCGCAAGGTCGTGCTCAAAATGCGGTAAAAGAGCTATATGAGCTCTTAAAAGAAGAAGGCGTCAACGTTCGCTTTGCTATCCACCCCGTTGCTGGCCGTATGCCTGGTCACATGAACGTACTACTTGCTGAAGCGGATGTGCCTTATGACGATATCTTGGAGATGGATGAGATCAACTCTGACTTCCCAAGTACTGACGTAGTATTGGTAATCGGTGCAAACGACGTGGTTAACCCTTCGGCCAAAGATGATCCAAACTCCCCTATCTTTGGTATGCCAATTTTAGAAGCATCTAAGGCACAAACCGTTATGGTTATTAAACGTTCAATGAGCACAGGTTATGCCGGTCTTGATAACCCCTTGTTCTATCTTGATAAGACCATGATGATCTTCGGCGATGCTAAGAAGATGGTGGAAGAGATGGTACGTACCATTAATGGCGGTGGCCATTAGGATTAGGCAGTGCTATAAACACTGCAATTAGAATAATGTCTAAATATTCTACTGTCTTAGTAGGAATTAAGCAGAAGTCACCTTTTTAACCATCAAAAGACAGCGAAAGCTGTCTTTTTTTATGCGTTAGATATGACCTCACTATCCTGATTAGTGTCTTAATCCACAGCACTGATAGCTAATATGACAATTAGCCCATCACAAAAGATGAGTGCAAAAGTACACTGTGTGAGCTCGGCCAGTCTGTCAAAGCCACGAATGTGACGAATATGTCTTAGAATAATGATGAGAAAGAATTACTAACAAAACACCCCTAATATTGTCCAATAACGACCTTGGAAATGTAACAAAGTATGACCATATATAAGGTATAGTAGTATTCAAACCTGACCCTGTTTTAAGCACCCTAATATTAAAGGAAACCCCTTATGTTAAATAAGTTTAAACAACACTTGTCAAAAAATTCTAAAGCCAAACAGTTAGTGGCGGGTATTGGCTTGGCCACTGCCACAGCTGTCGCATCCACTACCGCTATAGCAGCTGGGACATTGACACCGTCTACTGCAGATTATAACTTTACTGCAGAAAGCAAATATAAAGGAACGGCCACACGTAGCCTTACTAAATCTGGAAATACTTGGACTTACAAAGTCAATGCTCGCGTCGCAGGTGTCGCAACCGCCAACCAAAAAAGCACCTTTACCATCAGTGGTAACAGCATTATCCCAACCAGTGCCAGTACCAGCTATAAAGTATTTGGTGTCGGCCGTACTCATAACATGAAATTTAGTAACTCTGGAAAAAGTATAGCCAGTACTTATCGCGGTAAGACTTCTAACTTATCTGCCCCAAATAGAGCCTTTGATGATTTGAGTCTTGAAGCTCAGATTAGACAAGATCTGTTAAACGGGAATTTTACGGGCAACTATTATATGGTTAAAAAAGATAAAATCGAGAAAACACCCTTTAAGAAAGTAGGCAATACCAAGATTACAGTTCCGGCCGGGACGTTTGATACTGTTCGAGTCGATCGTATCCATGAAGACAGTGATCGCTCAACCAGTTTTTGGCTTGCTCCAAGCTTAGACTACTTACCCGTGAAAGTTCAGCAAAATAATGATGGTAAGAAGATGGAAATGGAACTGACTAAAGTTCGTTAAGTATAAACTTTATTTTTTGACCTCTATCTAACTTGCTCTATTTATCTTGATGGTTTTTTATTTCTATTTTTAAACTCAGTTTTTGATGACGTTATAAATAGTACAAGTTGATAGTACAAAAAAGCACCACTAGATGATCTAGTGGTGCTTTTTTACTGCCTAAACTAATTTAAAACTAAGCATTAGAGCAAGTGTATAGAGATAACCATCTAAAGCTTGCAGATAATGATTTAAAAATAAGGATTACCTAACTTAGCCAAGTCCACATTTTATGCTGCACTTACATTGCCCAGCTGCACTTTATGACGTCTGGCTTGCAGCAAATAAATAACCGCATATAAGCTCACGCCAATGCCATAACTGACATATTCATGAGGTAAATCCAACCAGCCTTGCACCATATTTGGAATCATCAATAGTATGGTAATCGCTATCAGCAGTATGACCTCTAACCAGTTAGTTTTGACCCTAATCCACCTTTGAGTCGCTGATGAAAACGCCAACATACCTAATACGGCCATACCAAATATCAACCCAATCTCAAATGGATTAGTAATCCATTGCCAGCCTGCTGGATCTTTAGGATTGGTAGGGTCCACACCATCGATGAGTAATAGCTTACTGTTGAAAAAGAACATAAAGGGTAAGATAGCGGTACGGATATCATAAGCAAAACCCTGCAACCCTGTCTTTATTGGATCTGATTTTGCTATCCCTGCTGCCGCATAAGCGGCCATTCCCACAGGCGGAGTATCATCCGCCAAAATACCAAAGTAGAATACAAATAAGTGAGCCGCAATGGCCGGTACCAAGTACCCTAAATCGCCACTTAATCCTAAAATTACGGGTGCAGTCAACGACGCCATGACAATATAGTTAGCCGTTGTTGGAAGCCCCATACCTAAGATTAGCGAGACCACTGCAGTCAATGCCAATACTGCCAGTATATAGCCGCCTGATAATACCTCAATGACATCTGCCAATATCAGACCAATACCCGTGATGGTCACTGAGCCGACCACTATCCCTGCCACACCAGTAGCGACGGCAATAGGCACCATATTTTTAGCACCATTAATCATGCCAGCCACAATATCGACAAATGCAGTTTTGGCATTATCAACCAATCGTAAGCCATTCTTTGACCACAGTGACTTCACAAAGGGCTGCAGCACCATAATTGCCATTAATACCAAGATACCATTAAAGGCAGCGCGCTGAGGTGACATTCTTAATACGACTAAGGTGTACATTAGATAAAAAACAGGCAACAAGTAATGCAAACCACTGACAAACACCGTCCATACTTTAGGCAGTCTATCTTTCGCCTCCCCTTTAATGCCTAATTTTTTTGCCTCTAAATGCACAATATAAAATAGCGCAATATAGCTCACAAATGCAGGTATGGCGGCTGCCATTATCACGCCAGCATAATCCATACCCAAGAACTCTGCGATGATAAATGCCGCGGCACCCATGATAGGCGGCATCAACTGACCATTTGTCGAGGCAGCAACCTCTACTGACGCAGCTTTGTGCGCTGGGAACCCCAAACGCTTCATAAGAGGAATAGTGAACGTTCCCGTCGTTACTGTATTGGCAATAGAAGAGCCTGATATGATACCCATCATACCTGAGGCTGCTACGGATGCCTTAGCGGGTCCCCCATCATATCGTCCCAGTGCAGCATACGCCAAATCAATAAAATACTTACCTGCTCCAGCACGCTCTAATAAGGCGCCAAATAAAACGAACAAGAAAACATAACTGGCACTAACGCCCAATGGCACACCAAAGATACCTTCTGTCGTCAAAAACATCTGGCCCATCATTTTATTTATGCTAGCACCTTTGTGCGAGATCATCTCTGGCATAAATTGGCCAAACTTCACGTAGGCTAAAAATGCCAATGCGATAACCGCTAATGCGGGTCCTAACGCCCGGCGCGACGCCATTAAGAGTAAAATTATACCAGCGATAGCGGCCCAGACATCTATAGGTAACCAAGCGCCAGAACGGGCATTCAAATCATCATAAAATATAAATATATATAACGATGTCCCCGCCGCCGCTATCGCCAACGCATAGTTCCAAATTGGAATACTGGTCATGGTCTTTTTGGTGCGGAACATGGGATACATTAAATAGGTTAATGCTAATGCAAATGCCAAATGAATAGAGCGCACGAATACGTCATTTACGGGTAGTAATACGACATATAGTTGAAAAAATGACCAACAAAATGCAATCAGCCCTATGATCATGTAGCCTAAAGAATTGGTCGGTAATACACGTTTTCCCTCTAGAACGTCCGCACTATCGCTCTCGGCTATAGCGTCAATATTGGACAATTCATTATGGTCTGTAATGGATGCATCCATGCCATTAGAAGTTGTAGTGCCGTCTGTATCAGATACGCCGTCGTGGCGATTGTTATTCATACTATCCTCCGATGATGTCTGAAGTAGTACAGTCATAGAACGTTATAATCGATACTACAGTCGATAGAAGGTAACCGAGTGTCAGTACACGCATACTGGTAAAAAAAGACTAACACTGTGGCGTTCTATACATTCTTTGGCTATACCTTTTAAGACATCGGGTAGTGGTAGTGATATCATTCCCAAATTAGAAACAAGCGTTATACCATTTTGATAATCAGTTTAAGCTTATAAAGGTTCTGGTTTTCAAAACGGATATAAAAAAATAAGCACAGGTAAAGCTACCTGTGCTTATATAAAACGTAATAAGTCATAATATGGCTTAAGACTCAGCGCTGGCGATGGCAATACCTTCTTTCTCAAACACAGCTGCTGCTGCTGGATGTTGAGGTACCGCTAAACCATCAAGTAATGATTCTTTTGTAATGTTTTTATAAGCTGGATGTGACTCTTTAAACTCATCAAAGTTGTCTAATATAGCTTGAGTAATCGCGGTTACAGCATCATCACCAATATCTTCACGGGTTACCAATACGGCTTTAACCCCTAAACTAGGAACATCACTTTCAACACCTTGATAGTCTGAGGCTGAAATGACACCTTTTGCATAGTAAGGATTGTCAGCAATAAGTTTATCAATAGCAGGACCATCAATAGGAACTAGATCAATATCCACGGAGTTGGCGGCATCTTTAATATTTGCCGTTGGGTGACCGAACATACCGAAATAACCATCGACCTTTTTGTCTTTCAGCATCGTTGGGCCTTCAGAAGACTTCAACTCATTGACCAAAGCAAGATCATCTAGGCTAATGCCATTCGCATCAAATACTGCTTCCGCTGTCATCCGCGTACCACTTCCTGGTACATCGATATTAATACGCTTACCTTTGACGTCTGCTAATGTCGCAATATTTGCGTCTTTACGTACGACTAGTGCTAATAACTCTGGATAAATAGCTAATACACTACGGAGCTCTTTGACCGGCGCATCTGCAAATTTACCTTCACCATTAAACGCTTGAAATGCGGTATCACTTTGGCTAATACCAAAATCAAGCTCGCCGGCTTTAATAGTATTCACGTTATATACCGAGCCGCCAGTGGACTCAACAGAACAGCGAATAGGAGACTCTGCTGCTTTGACCATACGGCAAATGGCACCTCCAGTTGGGTAGTAGGTGCCAGTCACACCACCCGTGCCGATAGTGATAAATTTTGTCGCTTCAGTGCTACTCGTTTCGCCACTGCTCTTTGTCTCATCAGCAGGTTGAGTACAGCCAGACATCAATGTTATACCTAGAGCCATAGCTGTTAATGTTGGAAATAATTTCATGGGTACCATCCAATTTGATTAATTAACGTTCAAAATATCCTTATCAAACCTGATATACACAAACTGATAACAATATGTTGCAATTCATTAATACTATTATAATTTGATTACAATGTCTAGCACTCTTAATTTATAATAAAAAATTTGAAATTATTAGATTTGCCCATTCATTGAAGGTAAACGCTTTAGAAGTTTGAATAACCACAAATTAACCAATATCAGTAGTACGAGATCAATCAAATATACCCACAGCACACTAAAGTTAATGTCGTAAAACCTTTCAAACAAAGTGACACCACTGGCGCCAAAATACACTAAAGTCAATATGCTACTTATTAAGAGGACATAAGGGGATTTACCCTTTACTATCCAAGGGGAGATAACGAGGGCGGGGATTAACCACAGCCACTGCCAAGCAATCCCCCCAATTATATTAGGTTGAGTGCTCAGCAACAATCCAAGCAATATAGGAAGGGCTAAGCCTCGATAGATGAGCCATACCAGCCAACCTGCGCGCAATTTTGCTTGCATCTTAACAATGCCCGTCAAATCGCTTGAATTACCTTTAGATCCGCTGGACTCAGACGCATTGTTCTCGGTCTTATTATCCATGACCTAAGACCACTTGGCATTGGATAATGCTTGAGTCGCTTGAGCCAAACGCTTACCTTGAGCAATCGCCAAACTACGCTCATCTTGAGTCACGGGCTGATCATGGGCGCTGCCACTGACATGAGTGGCACCGTAAGGCGTGCCTCCACGATTGGTACGTCCCAATTCTGGATTTGAATATGGCAGGCCTAACACCATCATGCCATGATGCAAAAGTGGCATCATCATGGTCAATAAGGTCGTCTCTTGACCCCCATGCAATGATCCGGTACTGGTAAATACACAGGCTGGCTTATTCTGTAAATTGCCTGCCAACCATAAGGTCACAGTCTCATCCCAAAAGTGCTTCATTGCCCCGGCCATATTCCCAAAGTGCGTGGGACTGCCTAATGCCAGTCCAGAACAGTTTTTTAAGTCTGACATGGTGCAATAAAGATCGCCTTCCTCAGGAATGGCAGGTTTAGCAACTTTGGTTTCGGTAGTGACGGCAGGTACAGTACGTATACGCGCTGTCAGTCCCGCATCTTCGATACCCTGCGCTATGGCATAGGCCATCTCTTTTGTGGTCCCATGCTGTGAGTAATATAAAACCAGAACATAATGGGCAGGCGCGGTGTCAGTGGGGGCAAGTTGAGCTGTCATATTCTTTTCATTCCTCGTATTTAGTATTTATTTATTGAGCATTCAATAGTCATATGAAGATCGACTTTTGGCGTTACATGACTATATTAGGGCGTGTGGAACATTCGCAAGTTAGCACTGCTGATAGCTAAAATCGTTCCAGACTAGGCGCAAACTGACGCTAATGTCTAGACCTTGGCTAGGTTTGTAACAACGTCTGGGGCAATTTTAGTATCAGCCCTGAGAACGGATTAAGCAAAGCACTGCTTTGCCCGTTCGCAAGGTGAGAGCTATGCTCGAGTGAGGGCGGGACTCTTTTTTGCCAATATATGGCGGCTTTTAAAAATTTAGGGTTCTAACTTAGAATGACTAAGCGTCAAAAATTTCACTGCATATTGACTAAAAAATAGTCTCCGCCAGTGCCATGGTCGAATGTTCCACACGCCCTAAGATTAAAATATAACTAAAGATGAGATGTCACTCTTTGTCTACGGCTTTAGTTAAGAAATGAGTAGCACTAGGTCTACACAAAAAATGTTTTTAATGAGGTATTTAGACGGTTTAGTTCACTCATTATTATGTCATAATCCGTTATCATCGCCTCATGAAACAAATACTTTTCACGGTTTATAAAGTCTGTCAAACAGATATAGATTTGGACATATTTGAATATTTAACCGACTTTAGCCAAATTTTGATAAACTAGCCACAATTTTATAAGACTCAGTACATTGCTATGGAAAAACTATTAAAGAAACTGCCTTTTTATGACCATACCTGGTTTAATTTTTTGCGTTTTTTAGTTCGTAATTTTTTAAAAGATAACTGCCAACAAAAAGCAGCTTCTTTAACCTATACCACGTTATTATCAATTGTGCCTATCTTAACGGTACTGTTGATGATTTTATCGTCTATACCCGCTTTAGAGTCTGTACGAGAGCAAATATCAGACTTAATCTATAGTAACTTGTTGCCGCAATCAAGCATCCAAGTCTCACAGTATATAGACGACTTTGCAGAAAAGTCCACCAATCTCACTGCGATTGGTGCAATGGCATTGTTTATCACTACCATTATGACTTTGACAACTATTGAACGTGCTTTCAATCAGATCTGGCGTGTTGAAAATCGCTCAGGTGGCATAAAGAGCATCCTACGATACTGGACTATTATTACCTTAGGGCCATTGGTTCTAGGAACGGCATTTATTGTGTCAAGTACGGTGCAAAGCTTAAGCTTCTTGAATCAACAAGTGCTAGGCTATGGTATCGACTGGGGCTTTTGGGTACAAATTGTGTCTTTCGCGGTCACTATCGGCGGCTTTATTGGCATGTATTGGTTTATCCCTAAGGCGAAAGTACCGCTAAAAAATGCTGCAATTGCTGGTGTGTTTGTGGCGGTTACTTTTGAGCTACTCAAATATACCTTTGGTATTGTGATGACAAACTTTACCAGTTATGAAGCTATCTATGGGGCATTTGCCGCACTGCCTATCTTCTTATTATGGGTTTATTTGTCTTGGAATTTGATACTCATCGGGGTAGAGATCAGCTATAGCTTAACCATCTTTGCGACAGGGGAAGTGTACCCTCGCCATCCTCTTCTGAGTCTACTCGATATGCTCAACTTGATATATGACCGCTATCAAGAAGGCGATGCAACCTCTGAACAAGAACTGCGAGATGTGTTAGGTCGAAAAGAGCTGCCCAAATGGTTTACCTACCTCAACTATCTTGCTGACAGTAATTTAATTACCATCACTGATGACGGCTGCTATGTTCTAAAAAAGGATCTCGATAACATAACGTTATGGGATTTTTACCGTACTCTGCCCTATCCTTTACCCATTAAAGATGAGCTTGAGGAAATGCCGTCTCATCTGCAATATCCTTGGCTGACGATGTTGATACAGCGCTTTATTAAAACTGAGAACTGCGCTAAAAGCGAGCTTGATATTCCGTTATCTCAAGTCTTTTCTCAAAGTCCACCTCGTCAAAGAATTGAGCCTTCCGAGGGTGAAGGGGTAAAGGATGATATTATCAGTCATAAGGTTGGTCATAATGAGGTTAGTCATAATCAGCAACCTCTCAATGAACCAGCTTTAAAAAATAATGCCAAAGATAAATTTGAGGCTCAACCCTTTGACCCCGATGCAGATGCCGTCGCCGATACTGATGATGAGCAAGCAGCGAGCCCACCTGATGCTGACTTAGCCGCTTTAAATAGTCAGGTTACAAATAGTCAGGTTAAAAGTAGTGATGTGACAATCAGCCAGATAAATAACAGCAGTGTTAAAAGCAGTCAGGTTAAAAGCAATCAGCCACTAAACAATGAGCCACTAAACAATCAGGATATAAAGCCGACATCTAAAAAGAAACAAAAATCTGGCTTATTCTCTTTGTTAAGACATGAAAAAGATCAGCCCATTATTACCGAAGAGGACAATCCCGATAAATAACGAGACAGACTACCACATACTATAGTCAAAGAAGTCTAAAATGGTTACAAGGCAACCGAGTGCAAGTAGCAAGTAATACGGGAGTAAGCTTAACAAGGTTAACGCCGTAACCGTTTAGTAGTTCGCTGACTATACAACTCAGTAAACACATCAACTCAATAAAATACTTAGGATGAGAATAGACATCATGGAGCATGCTACAGGACTAACCATATTAGAAATAAGTGCAATATTTTTAAGTATTACCGCCTTACTCGCTTATATCAATCAGCGCTTTATTGGTCTACCGACCACTATTGGGGTGATGGTTATCTCCTTAGTCGTGTCAATCGCGGCAATATTTCTAGGATTGCTTGGCTTTGATGAGTTGATAGATTATGAAAAAGGTTTATTGGCTGAATTAGACTTTACTGAAGTTCTGCTAGATGGCATGCTGTCCATGTTGTTATTTGCAGGTGCCCTGCATGTTAATATTACTGACTTACGCACCTATAAATTGCCTATTGGCGTATTGGCCTGTATTGGTACAATCGTCTCCTCTTTTTTAATTGCGGTTGCTGTATATTTTATAATGCCACTCCTTGGATTTGAGTTGGGCTTTATTTGGTGCTTACTATTTGGCGCATTGATTTCTCCCACAGACCCTATAGCGGTGATGGGAATATTGGCATCTGCTGGCGCACCTAAAAGTTTAGAGACGGTCATTGCTGGTGAATCGTTATTTAATGATGGTATTGGCGTGGTGATATTTGTGCTATTACTAGGCATTTTGGCCAGTGGTGATATCCCCACTATGTCTTATGTAGTCCATACTCTGGCTGTTGAAGCGGGTGGCGGCATTTTATTTGGTTTAATCTTAGGTGGCATTTTATACTATTTACTCAAAAGTATTGATAGCTATCAAGAAGAAGTGCTACTGACCTTAGCAGGCGTGCTAGGAGGCTATGCATTGGCCAGTCATTTCCATCTATCAGGACCTTTAGCCATGGTTATGATGGGTCTAATGCTAGGTAATCATGGACGTACGTACGCCATGAGTGATGAAACACGTCATTATGTCGATCTATTTTGGGAATTAATTGACGAGATATTAAACGCCATCCTTTTTGTATTAATTGGCTTAGAAGTCGTTATTATCGCCTACTCTTTCAATATATTTGTCGCGGCAATATTGGCCATTATCATCGCCTTGGGGGCTCGCTTTGTGGTGGTTGGCTTAACCACAAAAAGCTTGAGAAAACAGCTTGATCTTCCTGTTGGTGCTTGGAAAGTGCTAACCTGGGGCGGTCTCCGCGGCGGAATTTCGGTTGCGCTGGTTCTACAGTTGCCAAGTGGTCCTGAAAGAGATGTCCTACTAGCCTTAACGTATGCGGTGGTTATCTTCTCAATCTTAGTACAAGGGCTTAGCATAGGAAAAGTGGCTCGAAACCTACCGACACAGCGAAAAACTAAAGTGCTCAAATAGTAAGCGCTTTAAAAGACTAGCTTTTAATACTCTCAGGATTTTATAATCAAAAGATACTTTTAAGACTATAGTAAACTAGGCGTATAGAAGGTTATGATCTGAGATTATAACGAGCATGGGGCTCTTAACGAACCACAGACTTGCCCATGATGGTCACATCTGCCAAAAAATCTCCCATATTACAGACTTTAGGCAATATGCCCCAGTGTTCAAAGCCAAACTTAGTGAACAGGGCTATACTACTAGTATTATGAGCAAATATTAGGGCAAGCACCTGCTCAATACCAAGACTAGGCGCTTGCGATAGCATCCACTGCAATAACAAACTAGCCAGACCACGGCGGTGGTATTGATTGCTCACGTAGATACTAATTTCACTACTAATGCGATAGGCAGGGCGGCTTTTGACATCACTAAAGCTCCCCCAAGCCAGTACGTCACCCTGTACGTTTTTGATAACATAAAGCGGACGCTCAGGACGTAACCGATGCTCATCAAACCACACTTGTCTGTCTGCCACGGTGATAGGTTCAAGATCGGCGGTTGATTGTTTGGTGAGGATACTTTGGTTATAAATATCCACAATTTGTGGTAAATCAGTCGCCGCAGCAAGTGAAATAGTAAACGAGTCACCTTTTTTATCGTGTTGTTTTGATAATATGATCGGCGGCTCATTATTATAACTTATACAGTTTTTAGAACTTTTAGAGTTATTAGAGTTATTAGACATAAGCATTAGTCTTTAAAAGTTAGGGTTATAAAACAGGGTCATCTAACACGCTGATATAAATAGTTTCATTATTTTTAGTAGCGTTTTAGCGTTGTTTTCAACAGCGTTACGTTAGATTTTACATTATAATGTGACCTATTTTTTTGATATATATTGGCACAACATTTATTATTCTGAACTTCATACACTGGGTTAAAGTATACTCATTGTGTTAATCGATAAGGCTTTATGAATACAATTTTTTTAGACTTAGACCAAATTGACTCTCTTATTGGTGGCGATAACTTGCCAAAAGCCAGTGTGCTGACTATTGGTAATTTTGACGGTGTTCACCTCGGTCATCAAGCGATGCTTGAGCAGCTAAAAACGACGGCGAAAAAGCACAATCTTGCGACAATGGTGATGATATTTGAACCACAACCCCGTGAGTATTTTGCTAAACTAAAAGGTGACCCGCAGTCGGCACCTGCGCGGCTAACCTCTCAATATGAAAAACTTGCTTTGTTGACACAGTTTGGCATTGATACTGTCGTCATCGCTCAGTTTAATGAGACATTCCGCTCTCTATCAGCGACAGAGTTTGCCGATATATTAACCCATAAATTAAATGTCACGGCCTTAGTACTGGGGGATGATTTTAAATTTGGCCATGATAGAACCGGTGATAGTGAGTTCTTGCGTCACTATGGCTTACAAGTGACCAATCTGCAAACCATTACTGATAGCCAAAGTGATGGACTAAATACTGAGGCCCTAAATACTGATGCCCTAAATATTGAGGCCCTAAATAAAGAAACCAAAAATATTGAAGATAGCCAAAATAATAAAGATACTGATATTAATAAAGACAAAGCCTCCACAGAGTCTTATGCCCCTGAAGATAATCGTATCAGCTCGACTAGAATTCGTAAGCTGCTATACAAAGGCGATTTAAACACTGCCAATCAATTACTCAATCGCGCATACAGTATTATTGGCAAAGTCGTTAGCGGCGATAAAATAGGTCGTACGTTAGACTTCCCAACTGCCAATATTGAGTTAAACCGTCTACGTCCTGCATTACGCGGGGTTTATGGTGTTGATGTCGTTGTCTTGGATGACGCTGGTGAGGTCGTTACCGATGCTTTTGAGAATATCGCCAAGCCCAATCAAACTGGTATTGAGGGTCTACGACCTCATAGCTTGTTTGGCACCGCCAACATTGGCATACGCCCTTCTGTTGACAAGCCAAATGATTGGCGACTTGAGGTATTTTTCCCTGAATTTTCAGGCAACTTATACGGAAAAACTTTAGAGGTTAGGTTTTTACACTATCTGCATGAAGAGCGTAAATATGACGGACTTGAGGCGCTAAAAGCGGGTATCCAGCAAGATGTGATAGATTTAGTCGCCTGGCGTAAAAGTGCACAATCTTAAATATAGAAAAAGTTAAAATCCCCAGTTTTCAATAGGTAAGAAGCACTGCTTTTTATCAGGGGAATTTTACACCTACTCGCCTTTAATTAAGTCAACGACCCTACTAGCCGCTTTAAAACAACTTTCAATACGACCTTCATCACACCAGTCGCCCGTTACTATCCACTGTTTTTTTTCATCATAATAAACCAAGTCTGTATTGGTCTGCTGTGGTGTGGTCGCCGCATAGCGCCAACGGTGACAATCTATGTGTTCAGGAGCCGACGAATCATCCCAACCAAAAACCTGCTTGGCCTCTCTTAACAACTCTCTTTGCACCTGCTCAATATCGTCATCAACATGCGCCTCAGCCCACTCATTATTAGCATGTATCGTCACACTGGGTAAGATGTCTTTACGGTTAGGTTTATGATGCTCAACAAACACACGACCTAAAGCTAATCTATCATCTGTGATTTCAAGTACATCCCACTGTGGATTTATTAACGCTTGCGGCACCTCAGTACCGTCAAGCCAGCCCAACATCAGCGTATAACAGGCCAACATTTGAGGGTGACGCATGGCTTGATTGTGCTCAAACGTTGTCGCTTCAAATAGCTCAATGGCTTGACCTTGAGGCGCCGTACATACTAGCCAATCATAACGACCTAGACCATTGCCTTGATCATCTACAAGCTGGGTGGTTGGTGTTTGATAAGATCTATCAGACAACCTTTTATCCTGTATACACTCATTTGGCAAATTTGCTAATAGTTCATCAGATAAAGGCGCTATTCTGGTTTTATAGTGAATAGTGGTGTGCTTTAATTGACTGGCAATAGCGCGGCCAAAGCTGGTCATCTTTGGGCTACCAATATAGCGCGGTTGATTAATATGCCATTGACCCGTAAATTTTAATAGTGCAATATCCAATGTGCTAACTTCTGCGGTGTTCGCCAACCAAGGTTCAATCACACCCTCTTCTAGCCAGTAAGACAGATAAGACTGAAAAGCTTGGCTTTTAGCAGTAAAAAACTGTGCCCCAAAGTCAAACTGCCATTGACGGGTATCCTCAGCTTTACTGTTAATTTCAGCGTCTACTATATCTGGCTTTTTATAACGAGTCGCTAAACGCCCTACACCAGCCGATTTTTCAAAGATTGTAATTTGAATAGGTTGCGCTGCTTGATGATACGCCTGCTCCAATAGATGAGCCGTCATTAAACCCGTCAGACCACCGCCAATAATAGCAATCTGAATTGGGGTCGAATTATTTTCACTATCATTTGATGTTGGTATGTCTGTCATGGAGGTGTCTTGTGAGGTTATCGTCATAATGAATGTCGTCGTTCAGTGTAGGTACTGGTTAGGGGTAATATAATAATTATATGAGCGTATAAAAATAACCCCTAAGAATAGCAAACAAAAGCGTCATGTATAACGTTTAAACTGTAATAAAACAGTATATTTGGCGAACTTATAAAGAGTCACGGCGTTAACTTGTTATGCCTACTTCAGTAGTACTTGCAATCGGTTGCCTTATATCTCAAATATCTGACTATGACTATACTTTAAAGTTCATTGACTATATTTATCAAAAAAACCACCGCCTAGCTAGAGTAGACGATGGTTTTTAATATATAGTCAGCGAACTACTAAACGGTTACAGTGTTAACCTCGTTAAGCCTACTCTAGTAGTACTTGCACTCGGTTGCCTCGTAACCATTTTAGACTTCTTTGACTATACGTTAACGTTTAAACTGATTTAGGCGGATTTCACCGTATTAATTAAGTCTTCAACGACACTCGCTTCTGCCAAAGTTGATAGGTCTCCTAGACCTTCAAACTCGCCTGTCGCCAGTTTACGTAATATACGGCGCATAATTTTACCCGAACGCGTTTTTGGTAGGGCATCAACAATATATATCACATCGAGGTTTGCGATAGGGCCGATCTCAGTACGGACATGGCGATTGAGCTCACTACGCAGTCTCTCGGAGTCCTCTTCTCCATGTTTTAAGACAATATAAGCGCAGACACCTTGACCTTTAAGATCATGCGGCATACCCACAATGGCCGTTTCGGCAGCAGCAGGATGCGACACTAAGGCACTTTCAATTTCTGCGGTACCGAGGCGGTGACCTGACACGTTAAGAACATCATCAACACGTCCCGTAATCCAATAGTGCCCCTCTTCATCACGCAGTACCCCATCCCCTGTGAAGTAGTTGCCAGGATATGCACTATAATACGTCTCTAAGAAGCGTTTATGATCGCCATAGATGGTCCGCATCTGACCTGGCCAACCGTCGGTAATAATTAAGTTACCCTCACCAGAGCCTTCTACTTCCACACCCTCTGCATTGACCACCGCAGGCTTAATGCCATATAGCGGATTCATCGCAGCGCCCGGCTTCATATCCACCGAATTAGGAATAGGCGCCATTAACACCCCCCCCGTTTCAGTCTGCCACCACGTATCCACAATAGGACAGCGACCTTCACCGACGACGCTATGATACCAGTCCCATGCTTCAGGGTTAATGGGCTCTCCCACCGAGCCTAGCAGACGTAAACTTGAGCGGTCTGATTCACGGACATAGGCATCGCCCTCCTTCATCATTGCCCGGATAGCGGTCGGCGCCGTATATAAGATACTGACATCGTGTTTGTCTATAATTTGTCCAATACGCGCCCACGTCGGATACTGTGGCACCCCTTCAAACATAACCGTCGTTGTGCCATTTGCGAGCGGACCATACGTGACATAACTGTGCCCTGTAATCCAGCCGACATCTGCTGTACACCAGAACACATCGTCCTCTTTGATATCAAACACATCTCTAAAGGTAGACAGCGCATACGTCAGGTAGCCACCCGTGGTATGAACCACGCCTTTCGGTTTACCCGTTGACCCTGAGGTATACAATAAGAACAGCGGATCTTCCGCGTTCATTGGCTCAGGCTCGCATTCCTCTTTTGCATTATCAATCACCGTATGATACCAGACGTCACGGCGTCCACTCATAGGCACTGAATTACCCGTGCGGTGTACCACAATGACTTTTTCGATGCACTCTGTACCATCCACATCCAAAGCTTTGTCCACATTGGTCTTTAGTGGCGTATGCTTACCCCCGCGTGTGCCTTCATCGGCAGTAATCACAAGCTTAGCTTGACTATCAATAATACGGCTTGCTAAGCTTTCAGCGGAAAAGCCGCCAAACACAACGGTATGAATAGCACCAATACGCGCACACGCCAGCATCGATACCACCGCCTCTGGCACCATTGGCAAATAGATAACAACTCTATCACCCTTGCCAACGCCCATTTTGCGCATGGCATTACCCAATCGGCACACTTCAGAATGCAGCTCTTTAAATGAAATAATCTTATGCAGTGAGGGATGATCCCCTTCCCAGATAATGGCGGGCTTGTAAGGATTATCCGCTAAATGACGGTCGATACAGTTGACCGACACATTCAGCACCCCATCCTCATACCATTTAATCCTGAAATCCTCTAAGTCAAAATTAACATCTTTGATCTTCGTTGGTTTTTGTATCCAATCAACCAGCTCAGCCCGCTTCGCCCAAAAAGCTTCATTACTTTCTGGCGACTCTATGGACTGTTGATAGGTCTCGGCATATTTTTCAGGGGTGATATTGGCTTGAGCAGCAAACTCAGCACTAGCTGGAAATTTATTCATATTATAAAATCCTTTTTAATTAACGATTATTTCAAATAACGCAACTTTCATAACACCGTGTAAAATGTGTCGGTGTTATCATGATAAAATGCGATCCATAGCAAAGGTTTCATCATCTATGCTGACGGATCTAACACCCAAACTAGAAATTAACCTATCAAAGAAGACAAGTCCAAACGTAAAAAATCAAACGCGACAAATAATAAGTTTAATGCGCCTGACCGAGTCTACCAAGAATAGGCTTTTATTAGAAAAGGGTTAAGCGTTCGTTGTAGTCAGTCTGGGAAGGGTTTGATAAGGTCTATGATAATGGAATAACTTGAAGGTCTTGAAGGAGGCGCTTAAGTATCGTTGACCGCCTTCATCCATTTAAATTGTCCAAGCCCTATCCCTGTGACTTTAGTACCTTCTAGTTTTACTAGATTTTGCTACAGTTGTAAACTGTTATTTTTTCTAACTGCCTATATTGTTTATGGTTTTTATAGCCTTTGTATTGTTAGCACTATTTGTCATCGCTTTTAGAAATCTTATTAAACATAGCACGTTATTAAAACAGTCTCCTTACTTTATAAAAAAGACAAATTCATGAACTCAAGCCAAACTATCGTAGACGCTCCCAAACATAGCCAGAAAACAACTCGTAATACCAGTACCAACACTCAACCGACAACCACCGTCGTAGATGCACTCATCATAGGGGCTGGCGCATCAGGGCTATACTGCGCCTTTACTGCAGGTCAGCGCGGACGCTCGGTTATGGTCATTGACCATGCCAATAAAGCGGGTAAGAAGATACTCATGTCAGGCGGAGGACGCTGTAATTTCACCAATTATGTGGTCGAACCAGAGCACTTTATCGGCAGCAACGCTCATTTTTGTAAATCAGCATTAACACGATACAACCCGTGGGAATTTATTGGCTTAGTCGAAAAGCATGGCATCCCCTATCACGAGCGCGAGCATGGACAGCTGTTTTGCGACGACTCCTCAAAAGACATCTTAAATATGCTACTGGACGAGTGCGCTCAAGCTGGGGCTAAAGTGCAATTAAAAACCACGGTCACCGCTATCAAGCCTATAAAACAAAACGAGGCGTCACAAGGACAAGGCTTTCTCGTTGAAACCTCAAAAGGTACTATCCACTGTGCCTCCTTAGTTATTGCCACTGGTGGATTATCTATCCCTACAATGGGCGCCACAGGATTTGGCTATGAGGTTGCCACCCAGTTTGGGCATAATATCCTAACCACTTCGGCAGGCTTAGTGCCCTTTACCTTTACCGGAAAAATTGGCGAAACAATTGCATCTCTATCTGGTATTAGTTTAGATGTGGTGGCATTTAATGAGCGCATTAGCTTCCCTCGCCCTATGTTATTTACACATAGAGGACTGTCAGGGCCTGCGATGTTGCAACTATCAAACTACTGGGAGGTGGGCGAATCCATCCACATTAACCTGTTACCCAATAGTGATGTCAGTGCCTTACTGATTGACGCTAAATCTAGTCACCCCAAACAGCTGATTCGCAGTGCCTTAGCCGAACATTTCCCCAAGAAACTACTGATGGCATTGCAAGACTTGCATTGGTCTGATGTCAAAGACAAAGAAATTGCCAATATCAAAGATGAAACGTTAGAAGACATTGGCGATAAAATAAACAATTGGACGATTAAACCCTCAGGCACAGAAGGCTATCGCACCGCAGAGGTCACCCGTGGTGGCGTCAATACTGACGAGGTGTCTTCTAAGACTTTTGAGAGCAAGCTTCAGCCGAACTTATACTTTATCGGTGAAGTATTGGACGTCACAGGCTGGCTAGGTGGCTATAACTTTCAATGGGCTTGGGCTAGTGGTAAAGCGTGTGGCGAAGTGGTTTAGCGAAGATATCGTCAAACCTAAATTATAGTATGCTCAACGTGTAGCGTGGGTGCAATGAAATGAAACCCATGGCTTAAATTTTACTAATATAATCAGATCATCACTATAACTTATCAATTATCCCAGTTTTCTAAGTTTTCTCGGTATTAATAGTGAAGCTAATCCTGCTCTGCGCTTGTATCTGACTTGGTAATGGCGAGCGTACTAACGTGTCTAGATGAGTTGCTGTTGCCTCGACACCTCCCCTAGCCACAGTCCGCAACGCCATTATCTGCGACAGGATACCGCTACTATCAGGGCTAGCGGTCACATCAGATTCTTGCTAGTATTTATCGTAGTTTGAATTAGGTTATCTATGACAGTCCCAAGTTTTATATATTAGTCTATTTTAAATGGTCTACTCAGGGTTTATAAAGTATATTTTAATAGTTCCTCTAGGATATATTTTTTCTTAAAATCTAAGTAGTCTTCCAAAAATAATAACAAAGGCTTAGAATGACTCCAGTAAAAAATAAGATATGTATTCTTCTGTTATCAACCTTATTATCAGTATCGGCTATCGGGTCCGAAGTGGATTATGACCTAAATAAACGGTTAGCTAATCAAGGAATAGCTGATGCTCAATTCAACCTTGGTGTTATGTATGAACGAGGTCAAGGTGTTCATCAGGACTATTCAGAGGCTATTGAGTGGTTTCAAAAATCAGCTAACCAAGGGTTCGCCCCTGCTCAATACAACCTTGGGGCTATGTATAATCATGGCCAAGGTGTTCGTAAGGACTATCAAAAAGCTATTGAGTGGTTTCAAAAATCGGCCAATCAAGGTTATGCCCTTGCTCAAAGTGATCTTGGAGCTATGTACTATTATGGCTATGGCGTACGTCAGGACTATCAAAAAGCTATTGAGTGGTATCAAAAATCGGCTAATCAAGGGTACGTCCCTGCTCAATACAACCTTGGATTTACGTACTATCAAGACCAGAATTATCAAAAAACCTTTAAATGGCTTACGAAAGCGGCCAATAGTTACAATACAGATTATCAGTACAACTATAAAGGTCTATACATAATTCAGAATAATACAAAAACAATCAATGAGGCAGTCGCTAGAGCTAGTTTTATTCTTGGAGTGATGTACAAAGAAGGTCAAGGTGTACGTCAGGACTATTATAAGGCTGAAGATTGGTTTATTGAGTCTTGCAATAGTGGTTATCGGAGAGGTTGCTATGCCTATAAAAAGCTTATTCAAGGTATGCCTAAGTAAGGTTCTATAGTCATGTTTGACTCACAGTAACTTAGGTAATATCTATCTACACTTTAAAAGCTGAATTTTTTTGATTAAGTAATAGGCTAGAGTAGCTTAACTCGGAGCTTATTAAGGCTCTTGAGAAATTAGAAAATTTTATTTTTCCTGAATAGCTAACTCCAAAGTATTGCTAAATAAACCAACAAAAGTTATATTTATAATCTAGAAGTATTGATTAATATTTTAGAGGCTATCCGAAATAATTTTTCTTATCTATGACAGCCCCAGATTTGTTGTAAAAATAATTTTCATTTGGAAAATATTATGTTACCTACTACCGCTACCCCTATTTTAAAAGCCGCTATAGCATCACAAACTGCGCAGGAATTTATGAAGTATGCCCCTGCTGCTCTAGAATACTTGAAAACATCTACTCCAAAAGAATGGACTGAGTCTGATATGAAGCTAGCAAATCAGTTTTATGCTAAGGCAATTGAACTCACTTCTCAAACAGGAACAGTAATAGCAAATAATGCAGTACGTTTTCAGGAATTATCTCACAACCAAATTATAGATATCTTTAATAAACTAGATTTAGATAAACTGGATGCAGCTGGTACTGCCAAGGTTGCTGACACCGCTATTAAAGAGACTCATAAGACATCTAGGCTCAATACAGCAGTGACAGCATTAGGTGTGACTATTAGTGCATTAGCAGCCTTTTCTACAGCTATAAACTCATCAAACAACCACTACAATAGAACTCGTCCTCGAAGTTTATTGGAAAGAATTATTGGAGACAACCCTAAAAATAACAAATAAATTCTATTCTTACATTTATCATCAGTTTAAAAAAGTCCCTAAAAAGGGACTTTTCAGTCTCTTTCTCTGTCTAAAAAACTTTTTAAGAGTTGTTTAACATATGGTCTGTTAGGCGAAGTGACTTATTCATATAATTAATATCAATTATTATATACTACGCTGGTCAAGTGCTATATAAGAATCACACCCTTTCTGGTCATCATTATCACCAGACTGTCCAAAATAATATTTGGCTTTGTATTTGTTCTGAAGTACCCCATCACCAACATTATACATCGATGCAAGTTTATGTTAAGCATTGGAAGATCCTTGTTTAGCTGCTCTTTCATACCATTCAAAAGCTTTTTGCTAAAACTGTGACGCCCTCTCTAATAATAATGACTAAATTCACGGAGAAGTTAGTGGGTCTGAATTTAGATTGGTTTTTTAGAACGGCTGTCGCATCTTGAATTTTGACATTATCATAAGCATGCAAACCTTTAAAAGAGGCGTTTTTGCTCATAATTTGGGTGATTACCCTATTTGTAACCAGTTGATTGATATGGGACTGTAGATAATTTACGAGGGGCGTCAGTAAAGTGGGCAGTAGCATACTGACTCCCCAAATGACTATGACCATAATAATTGAATGTTGAGAGTCTGGACTCTCAAACAACGAAACCAACTGACCCGTTGCAAATACATTAATAGCGGGCATTATGCCGATAGCAAATAAACAGACTGCCATTGCTATATTGTACTTAGGAGAGGCAGAATAAACTTCCTTAATGGATCTAAAGAATGTGAGTATTTTTTCATTCATTTTTTATATTCTTGTCATTTTATGCTGACCTAAATGAAGAAATAGTAGACTGGTTGAAGTTGACGACACCCAACATTTTAAACTAATAAAATCCAAACCACGAGTAATAGGGGTAAGATAACGATGTCACCGCTAGCCTCGATTGTAGCGGATATACTGTACGATTGCGTGAGTTGTGAGGGCTTGGTTTAGCAAGGCTCGCGAAGCAAGAGACTTGATAAACTTTAGCCCGCGCCTCATGCAATAGTACAGATAGTAGCGAAAAGCGAGAGGTGCTCCATAAACGAACCGATATTCGCATTATGCTTTGAAATAATAGCCCGTAAATATGAACCTTAAAGGTCTTCAAACTTCAACCCAAACTTCATTAAATACTTGCGTAATCTATCACTGTCATTCGGGTTTTTGAGTTTATCACGGGAGTTGGCGAATAAATAACGCCCTGCCGAGGCCTGATTTTTGTGTTGACGACATACTGAAATCACATAAGCTAGCTGTACTTTATCAAAGGGATCAATCGCCTCAATACTGTCTGAACCCAACAGCTTGTTTAATAGGGCCTCACTTGAGGTTTCAAGTTGTAATGAATGTATAGACTCCTCTTTACTTAGGCTATTTTTGGTAGCGCTCCTACCCTCTGGTAACGACCACAAATGACTCAATCGCTCAATCTCAGCCTCTACATCCTCAGTCCTAATGACCTTGCTATCCGCTAACGTGGTGAGCCGTATCATACTCGCGGATAAATCCCGAAAGTTGCCCTGCCATGTCGCTTGCTCACTGGTGGCAAACGCTTCATACAATTTGCGAGCCGACTTCTCAAACCGATATTGATGTTGATCCTCACTACCCAATCGTGCCAGCTCATAATCTATATTGGCAGGCAAATCCTCTAATCGATCTTTAAGCGAGGGTAAAAAGAACGTCCACGTATTAAGGCGGGCAAACAAATCAGCGCGAAAGTCTCCATCTACCACTGCCTGTCGCAGGTCTTTATTCGTACCTGCCATTAGCTGAAACGAGACGGACACTGGGCTATCACTGCCCACAGGATAGAAGCGTTGTTCTTCTAACGCTGTCAGTAGCATGGCTTGTTCATCTAGCCCCAACTCACCGATTTCATCGAGAAATAATACCCCACCATCGGCGGATTTTAATAGCCCGTCACGGTTGGTTTGCGCCCCAGTAAACGCCCCTTTGACGTGACCGAACAGCACACTCATGGCGGTATCACCTCGCAAGGTCGCACAGTTCACCTCGACGAATCTACCTAGGGTTTGGTTATACTTGGCGGTTTGCGGAGTGGTTTGCTGGGTGGTTTGCTTGGTGGTTTGCTTGGTGGTATTAGTGTTAGCTTCGCTATTTGACTTGGTGCTTGACTTGGTGTTTGCTTTGCTGTTGGCCTTAGTGTTTTTGAGCGCATAAATTTGGCTCGCCAGTTGCGACTTACCTGCCCCTGTGGCGCCCATCAATAAAATAGGGGCGGTTGAGCGAGTCGCTACTTTTTCTATGTCTTCAATCAGCTGTTGATAGGCTTTATTTTGAGTAATGAGATTGGCTTGCAGGGTCTGCCAATGTTGCGCTTTTTCGGCTTCAAAGCGTTCACGCAGTCCATCGTAGCGAGACACATCCAAATCGATAATTTGATAGCGCCCTTGCGGGTTATTTTTATCAGGCTTGGGACAGGGTGAAGTTTGCAATAAATCGGCAGGTATAAACCCTGCTTCTACCAACAAAAACCAGCATATTTGGGCAACGTGTGTACCCGTGGTGAGGTGCAGTAAATAGTCGGTATCATCGTTAAACGCAAAGTCTGCTACAAAATCATAGAGTTGGGCATAAACGTCAGCAAAGTCCCACGGATTCTGTAATGTAATGGGATGCGCGATGACTTGAGTGCTTGATGAGACCCTCTTTACGTCCTCTGTAATGACATTTAGCAATCGCTTGTCTTGACGGCTATAGAGAATATGCAACTCATCAACGAGTAAATCATCATGCAAACAGATACTGACAGTAGGGCGCCAACGTTGCCAACGCTTGTCATTAAAACCGTTGTCTAAAGTCGTGCCGATAAAGCCGATGACGGCCGTTTTAGTCATTTATAAACCTTTGAATTTAATTATTTGTCTTGGGTTGTTAGGACTTAAGCAATAGACGCAATAAAAACAATTTAAGCCATTAGCGTAATGCTCTGATTATAATAGTCAAAGCTTAAGCCGTGGGTTTCGCTTCGCTACACCGCACGCTACATATTCTGCATACCCTAATGTGCGTTTTATAAAAATAATGACTGAAGTTTGTTTATTAGGCCTTTGAAACTAACGTATAGCTTGCGTAGATAAAAGATTACCAGTAACCATCTATTAAATTTAAGCGTAAGTCCTATTTGTATAGTTGAGAACGTCTTAAAATTATTAATATTAGTTATTCTTAGAAATTAAGATAACCGATAATTAAAAGTAATTATATAAATATTTCTATAAAAATAGAATTAAAGCTATAATTTATATTACCCAATCTTATTAACATTAAGTATTCAAAATTCTAAAATAAATATTTTTATTAATAAATTCAATATCTTATAAGAAATCATCTAACCTTATTAATAACTTGGCATGCCCTTCGCAATATTAGACTTGTAAGTAAAAACAAATTATAAAAATAAGTGTTTAAACATAGCTATAGCTACGAAGGAGCCAACAATGCAAACAACGACTCAAACAATTACTCAAAAATCCACTCAAACAACAACACGACCATCAAACCATAATGTCATTCAAAACGGTGGCGCCCCTATCAGGCTTTGGACCAAAGGCGTTCCTGTCGATCCAAAAGCACACGAGCAACTGATCAAAGCCTCGCAAATGCCTTTTATCTATAAATGGCTTGCGGTGATGCCCGATGTGCATGTCGGTATTGGCGCAACTATCGGTACAGTATTGCCGACCAAAGAAGCGATCATCCCTGCGGCGGTTGGTGTCGATATCGGTTGTGGCATGATGGCAGTACAAACCACCCTTACGGCAGAGGATTTGCCCGATAACTTGCGTGGTCTAAGGGTTGAGCTTGAAAAAGCCATTCCACACGGTCGTAGCAAAACCCGTGGTCGGGGCTCACGCCGAGACGTGGGCGCATGGTCAAACCCTGATGAATCGGTGCTAAACGGTTGGGGTGAGTTGAAGGCTGACTTTGACTATATTTGTCAAAAGCACCCTCGCCTCAAAAACACCAACAACCTAAACCACTTGGGAACGCTAGGTACGGGCAATCACTTTGTTGAAGTGTGTCTAGATGAGACCAATCAGGTGTGGATTATGCTGCACTCTGGCTCGCGCGGTGTTGGTAATGCCATCGGACGTTACTTTATCGCGTTGGCACGTGAGGACATGCGTAAATGGTTTATTAACTTGCCCGATAAAGACTTGGCCTATTTTGCTGAGGGTACCGAACATTTTGAAGATTATTGGTTTGCGGTGGGTTGGGCACAGCGCTTTGCGTTTAAAAACCGTGAAATCATGATGGAAAAAGCCATTAAAGCACTACGCGAAGTAATAGCCAAACCCTTTGATGCCAAAGTCAAAGCCGTCAACTGTCACCACAACTATGTGGCAAAAGAAGAGCATTATGGCGAAGAAGTATTCGTCACTCGTAAAGGGGCGGTACGTGCCAAAATGGGCGAATACGGTATTATTCCCGGTTCGATGGGTGCCAAATCCTTTATCGTACGGGGTAAGGGTAATGAAGAATCGTTTTGTTCTTGCTCACATGGTGCTGGTCGAATTATGTCCCGCACTGAGGCGAAAAAAACCTTTACTGTGGATGATCAAATTGCTCAAACTGAGGGCGTGGAATGTCGTAAAGATAAAGATGTGATTGATGAAATTCCCGCCGCTTACAAAGACATTGAAGATGTGATGGCCGCGCAAAGTGATTTGGTCGAAGTGGTACATACGTTGCGGCAAGTGGTGTGTGTTAAGGGTTAGTTTAATTAATACAATCATGGGCATGTTGGTATATAGGTAAGCGTGCAAGGCGCACTTACCCATGTTCAACGCACAGCGATACAGTTATTGCCGTAATACGGATTTTGCGAAGCAGTGCTTCTCACCCAGTCATGTCCACCATCTTAGCTACGCTACATATAAAGAAAGAATAGGGAGATTAAAATGTGCTATGAAGTCATGATAAGTACAGACTATCCCATTGATTTGGCAAAACTCAATCAAGTCAATGTTTACTTTGAACAAACCGTTGATGATGAAAACAAAGTCCAGCTTAAGTATGAGAATGTTTATCGCCTTGCTACTTACGGTGTCAATTGTTGCAGTTGTGGTTTTAGAATATATGACGGTAATGCTTTTGACTACGAATTTGTTGGTTTACAAGACTGGCTTGAAGAAGAGAAAAGCGACGGAAATATTTTAAATACAAAGTTTCTTTTTCAAGTGATAAAAAATATCGTCAATAAAGGCTTTCAGTTTGATAGTTATACGGTTTGGAATGGTGAGGAAAAGTTATTGCCAATAAAGTCAATGACTATAAATGTGAATGACGTGGTTAAAACTGAATTTATGTTATTTGAAAATGTGTATTTTAACTATGTTAAATAAAGAAACTGGCATTAGGTTAAGAGCTTTAAACAACCCCATTTTATTAACAATATTATCCGCCAATTCTGATCGATTAAGTCTGATCGATTAATTCTGACTTTAGCGCAGTAAAACGGTATGATGTCGCAGTTTATTTAAAGTATTAACTGGCCGAAACGTTCTACGTTTTAGGCTAATTTATGGTGAGTTATGAAGATTTTAGAATCAAAGTTTTATGTGGATCGTCAATATTTAATGGCGGATCATCAAGATTATAATCGTGTGATTGTAGACAACCGTATATGGGCAACCAAGTATCAACCTTATAGCGACTTGCTTGACCATTTATTTGGTGGCGTCTATGTCGCTAATGCTGACTTGGTCATTGCTAAGGAAAAGCTAAAGGATTTGGTGAAATGCACCGACTTTACCCACTTAGACTTTTCAAAAAAAACCAATTCATTTTTTGAAAAAGAGCTGTGTTATTTTCATCCAGAGTTTGAGATTTTTGTGGTATTAAATACCAATCTATCGAACGATTATGAAAATGAATTGTTCGAAAGTGGCTTGCTAAAGTTAGAAAGTGTCTATTTTGACAAGGGTCGTGACGGCGTAAAAGCAGATGTTGATGTGTTCTTTAAAGCGTTTGTCGAAAAATACCAGCCCGATGAGCCCAAAGTATCTATTTTGATTAAGACCAATGACGGATTTGAGCTTAAGACGCATAAGATTACACCGTATCCTATTGATTTGGAGTTGATGTACAACGATGATTTCCCGCCTGTGCATCGCCATATTGTGAAGTCGCTCAGTACTACTAATAAAGGTATTGTGCTACTTCACGGCATTGCAGGGTCAGGAAAGTCAAATTATATCAAGTGGTTGACCAGTCAAGTGACTGAGAAGAAGTTTATTTTCGTGCCAAGTACCATGATTCATATGCTTGCTGACCCAAGCTTTATTACTTTGTTGATTGATAATAAAAATTCAGTATTGGTGCTTGAGGACTGTGAGAACTATATTGGTGAACGCACGCCTGAAAATAGCAATACCGATATGGTCGCGTCGATCCTAAACATTGCCGATGGTATGCTATCAGATGTGCTCGAATGTCAGTTAATTTGTACGTTTAACTCAGATTTATCAGAGATTGATCCTGCTCTACTTCGTAAGGGTCGCTTGATTGCAGAATATAAATTTCTTGAGCTCGAAACGGATAAAGCCAATGCTTATTTGACGAAGTATGCTGAAAAAGATGAAGACGGTGCCGAAAATGACGCACCTGATAACGAAATGACTGATAACAAAACGACTGAACAAGACAGCGAGTTAGCCGATACGTCAGATTCTGCTCAATCTTCAGACTCGTCAATTGAAAAAGTTATTGAAAAATCAAATGAAAAACATGCTGAAAAACCAACTGAACCAATGACTGTTGATTCGCCTATTTCACTCGCTGAATTGGTCAATTTGAACGATAAGACCTATCGTGAAATTGTGAAAAAGACAGCGAAGATTGGGTTTATTCGATAGTTGAGAGGCAAAGGGTCTATTATGGCAGTACCTCATAACAAAATAGAGTTCCTTAAGATCGATGGCAATACGGGCGAAGGGGGCGGTCAAATTATCCGTACCGCTTTAGCTTTGTCAATGCTGACGGGCACACCGATTGAGGTCACTAATATTCGTGCGGGTCGTGCCAAGCCGGGACTTATGCGTCAACACTTGATGTGCCTTCAAGCCTCACAGCAGATATCTAACGCTAGGGTTACTGGTGCTCACCTCAAAAGCACTGCCTTTACGTTTATACCGAGTAACGTGGTGGCAGGCGATTACACCTTTGATATCGGATCGGCAGGTAGCACCAGCTTAGTACTTCAAACCGTACTCCCTGCCCTGCTATTTGCGGGTGGCACGACGCCATCGACACTGTCTATTAAAGGCGGGACGCACAATCCGATGGCACCCACCGCTGACTTTTTAATCCATGCCTTTTTGCCCGTTTTGGCAAAGCTTGGCATGGACGTTAAGTATGAGGTGATACAGTCAGGCTATGCGCCAATCGGTGGTGGTGAGATTAAGGTGACCATAACGCCTTTTCTACGTCGTGCAAACTTGGCACCTTTTAACTTGACCACCCGTGGTGAATTGCTAGGTATTCATCTGGTTGCCAGTCATTTGAATCTGGAAGGGGATATTTGTCAACGTGAGCTTCAATATGCCAAAGATAGGCTTTTAAAGTTAGATTTGGAGATAGACGATGCTCTATTAACCACTCAGGTAAATAAGCAAAAAGGCATCGGTGAAGGCAATAGTTGCTATGCCATTGTGACGCATGCGATTGATCACTCAATGAGTGGCGATCAACGAAAGCAACATCAAAATCAAAATCAAAAGCAACATCAAAATCCTCTGCAAACCCATCAAGAAGTCTTTACTTTACTTGGAGAAAAACGCCTGCCTGCGGAGAAAGTTGCTAACCGCTTCGCTGGTCTGGTAAAACGCTACTTGATGAAGACAGACGCACTGGTAGATGAGTTTTTGACCGATCAGTTGTTGTTGCCCTTAGCGCTATCAGGAGGCGGACAGTTTAGCGCCCGTACCATTAGCGAGCACAGTAAAACCCAAGCATGGATGATTGAACAGTTCCTGCCCGTTGCCATTAAGTTTGAAAGCATTGATGATGATAACTATTTGGTAAGGGTTGGCTAGAATCTAATATCAGACACAGATCTTTATAACAGGGAATAGCACATTTATGCGATTGTTAGAGACTATAAAAAAGAACAAGGAAATAAAAACGTATATTAGGGTCTGTTGAACATTCAAATGTGGAGCTGGCGGAGGCTATTTTTTAGTCAATATGCAGGGAAGTTTTTGACGCTTAGTCAGTCTAAGTTAGAAAATTTCGCAATATATTGGCAAAAAATAGCCCCGCCCCGTAGGGCTGATGCTAAAATTGCCCCAAACGTTGTTGTAAACCTAGCTAAGGTCTAGACATTATCGTCGGTTTACGCCTAGTTTGGAACAATTTTAGCTATCAGCAGTCCTAATATTTGAATGTTCAACAGACCCTATTAAACTACCTAAGATTTTGTCTAAGGACTATGGCAAATCAGAATATTACACGCCCGCTCAAGTAAAAAATAGTTTAGAACGAGCAGGATTAATGGGTCTTTATACATACTATGCGATGGTGTTATATTGTGATAGAACCGACTTAGAAGATTATGTGCTACAAGTGTCTGAACCTTTAGATTATGAGGCAGTAAAAACGGATATTGCAGATAGCTATTTCAATGGTAATACAGAATTTACGCCAAAGATGATAGATGCCCTATCTGATTCTTATAATACCAGTATACCGTTTGATAACTTCGATGTTGAAGGTGAGATAGATATAAATAGCAAAGAAGATGGTTTAATTCAATCTCTAGTCAATAATGCAAGGAACGCTCGCAAATAACAGGCGGAACACTCGCTACCCCTAATAAGAAGCCAAAAACTATGAATAAAGACAACGTTAATCAGAGCAAATTTTTAAGCTATATATTACGTCATAAGCCAGACTCCATTGGATTAACACTCGACGCTCAAGGTTGGGCGAAGCTAAGTGATTTGATTAAACTGGCCAATAAATCAGGTCAGACCCTAAACTTAGAAGACATTTTTGTCATTGTTAAAGAAGATGCCAAAGGACGATTTTCGCTGTCTGAGGATCGGCAATATATTCGAGCTGTGCAGGGTCACTCACTAACAACAGTCGACTTAAAGCTGACTAAAGCCGTGCCTCCTCCTCATTTACTACATGATACAGCTAAGCGCTTTATTGAGAGTATTAACACTCAAGGACTTATCCCTAAAGAGCGACAGTATGTACATTTAACCGAAGATATCAATACCGCAAGGCTGACAGGGATGCGTTATGGAAAACCCGTAGTATTAAATATTGACAGTCAAAAAATGCAGGTAGATGGATATAAGTTTTATCAAGCTGAAAATAATGTTTGGCTGACATTGACCGTCCCATCAACCTATATCACTGTAATTGAATAGCAATGACCGGAGTTACACGTATTTTTTAAAAGTACGTTACTTTTTATAGGGAATCTAAGCGTTTTGCAAATATAACGCTAACTTAAAGACATATTAGAGCTTACGATATTAAAACCCACCTTTAATCTAAAAAAGAATATGATCTTCTTTTTTCTATTCAGTTAATCTTCTCAGGGCTAGGGATAAACTTCAAAAGCCTTAAACTTAAGCAAATCTATTTAAACACTATGCACCCTGCCCTAACATGGCTTTTTAGCCCCGATTACAGCGGATATACTGCTAGGATTGGCATATTGCGTTGCTTGGTTGAGTCGTGGCGACGTGAAGCAAGCGACACGACACAACCTTAGCAAACGCATTACCGAGACTGGCAGATAGTAGCGACAAGCGGGATTAGCTTCCTATACAGACATTTCAATCAACCGACGACAATCAAACTTTAACGCTCTAACGATAACAATCCTCCTCTCACAATCATCCTCTAACAACCACATTCCACTACTTAAAGCTTAAAACGCAGGCTCGGTAAATAAACCTGCCCGCTCAAGCTCGCCTGCCAATGAAAACAAGGTCACTTCATCATTCATGCGTCCGATAAATTGCATGCCAATTGGTAAGCCTTTTGTGCTCATACCCAGAGGCACGGACATAGCGGGCAGTCCTGTGATATTGCCTAGCATTGTAAAAGACATTTTGCTAAGGACGGAGGCACTGAGCTTCTCAATTAAGCTTGAGTTGTGAATCCATTTACCAAGATTAACGCCTTTTTCCACCAGCCCAGTGACATTCATCATTAGCTCGTCTATACGGCTCGGATACAAGATGCCATGCTTGACTGCAGGGGTGGGCACGGTCGGACATAAAATCATGTCATATCGCTCAAGTAATAATCCTGTCTGATACTGAACGTCATGCCAGCCCTGCTTTGCCTTAAGCAAGTCTAAGACATTTAATGACCGCCCTATCATGGCCATATTGCGGGTCTGTGGCTCAAGATTGGCGACTTGATGCTTACCCCGACGCTGGCCTAAATCCTCTACGATATAAGCGGTATGTGCACAGACAACGGTGAAAAAATCTCGCCACATGGTATCTATATCTATCATCGGACTGTCATAAGATACCTGATGACCCATGCTTTCAAGCTGTTCACCGGTACTTTTTAAGACACTCAGGACTTGCTTTTCCGTCTTGGCACCGGGGAATAATGGGTCTGTCATGATGGCAATTTTGAGAGGTCTGGGCGGGGTCTTAGAAGCTTGAAGGAAACTACCTTGAGGCGGTTCGATAATAAATGCTGAGCCAATCTCTGGCCCTGCTGTTGCATCTAGCATAGCGGCACTATCACGTACGCTACGGCTGATAACATGGTCAGTTACTGCCCCCTCCCACCTTTCGCCAAATAGAGGCCCACTAGGATTGCGGCCACGACTGGGTTTAAATCCGAATACCCCACACCATGCTGCAGGGATACGAATAGAGCCACCGCCATCTCCTGAGCCTGCCATAGGTACGATGCCAGAGCTTACCGCTGCTGCACTGCCCCCTGATGAGCCGCCACTGCTGTATCCTTTTTTGAAGGGGTTGTGGGTGGGACCAAAGGATTTTGGTTCTGTGGTAATCATAAGACCAAACTCTGGGGTGTTGGTTTTACCAAAAGTATTGACCCCTGACTGCCGCATTCGTCTGACTATCTCATTGTCATTTTGTGGCACAATATGGACGCTACGACTGCCCAGCTTTATTGGTTCATCTGCAAATAAGAAGTTTAAGTCTTTAAGTAAATAAGGAACACCTGTAAATATCCCTTGGGGCAAACCCTCTTGGGCAGCCTTAAAAGCGCGTTCATCAAAGCGGTGAATAATGGCATTAAGCTTGGGATTCAGTTTATTAGCGAGGTGGATAGCGGCTTCAAGAGCCCCTTTAGCACCAATCTCACCAGATTTGATTAAGTTTGCCAATCCTATAGCATCATACTGCGGGTATTCTTTAAACATAGCGTTCCCTGCTCTATTAATTGTAGTCAAGAACTTTAATAGCATATATTAAAGTCATAATGAGTTAAAGGATATAAATAACTTAGTGCAATAAAACGTTGTTCAATAAAACGTTATGCAATAAAAAAGCCAAACTCGAAAGTTTGGCTTTTCTTTTCTATAACATGTTTAGTTATATAGCTATTACATTATATTGCTATTTAAAAACTAAGCATTTATTACTTTTTCATATTAGCTTATTGCATAGGAACTTCCATTAGCAATACGCGAGAGTCCTCTAACGCTTCAACGTCAAAGCCTGAGGTATCGACAATACCCATACCGTCACGAGTATCCAAAACTTCATCACCGATTTTAACTTTACCTTCAATGATGAACGCATAAACACCATCTTTTTTGTCATTTTTCAAATCATATTTTGCAGTCACACCCTTGTCAAGGTTGCCCATTGAGAACCAAGCATCTTGATGAATCCAGACGCCTGCGTCATCTGGGTTTGGTGATAAAATTTGACCAAATTCGTTTGGCTGCAACATATCAGCAATTTTAAGCTGCTGATAACGAGGCTCAACGCCTTGTTTATTAGGCATGACCCAAATCTGGAAAAACTTCACCGGCTCGCCAGCTTGACCATTCATCTCACTGTGCGCAATACCCGTACCTGCTGACATTACTTGGATCTCACCGCTTTCGATAATACCATTAGTACCTATGGTGTCTTTGTGAGCCAATTTACCAGAGGTTGGTATAGAGATAATTTCCATATCACGGTGTGGGTGCGTACCAAAACCTTTGCCGCCTTCAACGTGGTCATCATTGATCACACGTAAAGCACCAAAGCCCATACGCTCTGGGTTGTAATAGTTTGCAAAGCTAAAAGTATGTTTGCTTTTTAGCCAACCATGGTTAGCATCACCACGAGTATCTGCTTTATGTACGATAGTTTTCATAGGGTATCCTCATTTTTATTATTTCGATTTAACGGGGCTATTATATCATGCAAAAATACTTAACTAATAGGTGCAATCGTTAACTTTAGTTTAAATGTGTAAATAATTCATTTAGATTTAAATTGATTGTTAAACCCTTATTAATAAAGGCAATTATGGCACTAATGCAAAATTAAAACGCACCCTATTACATTAATAACTCTCGCTTACCACTTTTGCCCATGGAGCTCACAAGACCCGCTTCTTCCATCGAATCTACAATACGTGCTGCTCGGTTATAGCCGATGCTAAACTTACGTTGAATACTGGAGGCCGATACTTTACGGGTCTCCATAACAAACGCAACGGCTTCATCATATAATGCATCATCTTCACCTGATGTATTGCCACCGCTGCTACCACTCGGACTTGTCAGCTCAAAGTTACTTGCCATATTGTCGATATAATCGGGGGCGCCGCGCTCACGCCAAGCATCACACACTCGGTTGACCTCTTCATCACTCACGTAAGCGCCATGCACTCGATCAGGTTCAATCTGACCGGGGCCTAAGAACAGCATATCACCATTACCCAGCATATCCTCTGCGCCACCAGCGTCCAAAATAGTACGCGAATCTACTTTTGAATTGACACGTAATGCCGCTCGTACGGGGATGTTGGCTTTAATAAGACCGGTAATGACGTCGACTGAAGGACGTTGAGTCGCCAACATCAAGTGAATACCTGCCGCCCGTGATTTCTGAGCCAATCGGGTAATAAGCTCTTCAGCTTGCTTGCCGACTTGCATGATCATATCCGCAAATTCGTCTGCCACAATGACGATCATAGGTAAGGTCTTAAGCTTCGGCGCTTTATCAATACTTACGCTATCATTTGGGCGCCATAATGGATCTATCATTGGTCTGCCAGCCTTTTCAGCAGCGATGACTTTTTTATTAAATTCGCCTAGTTTACGTACCTTGAGTAGGCTCATTAACTGATAACGACGCTCCATCTCCGCCACACACCACGATAAGGCACTTGCTGCTTCATTCATATCCGTCACAACTGGAGTGAGCAAATGCGGAATGTCATTGTAGTTGGCAAGCTCAAGCTGTTTGGGATCAATCAAAATTAATCGTAGCTCAGAGGGCTTGTACTTTAATAACATCGACAGTAGCATCGAGTTGACCAATACTGATTTACCCGAACCTGTTGTACCTGCCACCAGCATATGTGGCGCTCGGGCAAGGTCTGTAATAATAGGCTTACCCCCAATGTCTTTGCCCATTGCCATGCTAATTTGAGCTTTCGGATCTTTGTATTTGTCCGTTTCAAGCAGCTCAATCAATCGCACCATGGCACGTTTCTTGTTCGGCACTTCAATGCCGATATAGGGCTTACCCGGTATCACCTCCACAACACGTAGAGAGGCCATTGATAGTGAGCGTGCCAAATCGCGTGAAATACCCGTCACCTTGCTGGCTTTCACCCCTGCGGCTAATTCTACTTCAAAGCGAGTGACGACCGGACCAGGGATAGCATTTACCACCTCAGCCTTAACATTGAAATCTTGTAGCTTAATCTCTAATAGCTCTGATAGTTGAGTAAGCTCTTGCTGGGTATAGCTGGGCTTACGATCTGGGTCAGGCTTATCTAAAATGGTCAGCTCAGGTATGGGACTCAAGCTTTCACGATGCTTGGCCGTTTGCATCGCACGACTTGATGACGCAAAGGCAGCGTCATCATGGATCTCAGGTAGCGGCTCTACTAAGGCTGCCTTATTACTGTCATCTTCACCGTTATCATCAGGTACCATGTCTTCAATATGGTTGCTTGCACCCCCCTCAGGCGTTGCAAACCGAATGGTTGGCGTGACAGGCTGTGAGGACTTACTGTCGTCTTCAACAGCATGCGGATTTTTGGGATTTGAAGGTGGTGTATTGGTCGGCGTTAAATCAATAAAGGCCTCTGCGCTGGTGACAGTCTCTGATGTTAATTCTTCTTCAATTAGATTGTCGACATTTGAGTCCTCACCTACTTCTTCACTCATCGCCTCGGCTTTATTGCTGCGTAACTGATACGCATCTTTAACAGGATTGATATACGTTGTGTCGTCAAATTCAGTAGTGCCAGCATGATCTGATTGGCTGTCTAGTGTCACGTTGGCTACTGGGTCCTTTTCATCGGCAGGCTGAAGTGTTGAATCTTTACTATAATGGTAGTTATCATAGTTATTATTAGAGTTATCAGACTCATTTTCTTCTGTAACTGAGACACTGTTTGACTCTTCCTCTGTTGGGCTTTGCGTCGTCGTTTCGCTACTTGTCTGGTCTGGTAGATTGCTCTCAGCCTTCTCCTCTACCTGATCGTGACTGCTATTATTAGCAACTGACACTGGCAATGCTTGTTCATCAAGCAATTGATCAATAGCGTTTTGATCATTCCACGCAAAGCTCGGCTCTTGCTTTTTAATAGGTGAGTCTGATGTTGAGATGTTTGACGTCAAAGCAGACTGCTGTTCTTTTTGCAGGCGGGCTTCTTCAGCCTCTTGTTCACGCAGCGATAATATACTCTCTGTCAATCCCGAGTTTACTAAGAATTCGTCTAATACATTACTCAAAGCAGGGTTACCAAACTGCTGTTGTCCTTTAGAAGACGCATACGACCCTGAGTTCTCTTGTGCACTATTATGTTCATTTCGTTGGTTAGATACTGTTTGTTCTGAGATTGTTTGTTCTAAGATTGCTTGTTCTGACAAGGCCTGTTCTGATAAGGCTTGCTCAGATAATCCCAGTCCAGACTCATCGTCCTCAAACTCATTCGCCTGTAATGCTGCCTCATCAGAGGGATCTGGCAATTGTAGTTTTAGTTGATCATATATTGGCGATTGTTGAGTGCTATTGGAGGGACTTATACCAGACTCATCGGCGACAGAGGAGCGGTGAGCTATAGACACATTATCATCGAAGGAATCACTATTCTGGTCAAGGTCATTTGTTTGAAGGTCATTTGTTTCATTTGAATCCATCATGCTGTCATGCAACATGTCTTGCTTAGATTGACCTCGCAATCCGTTACCTAGCCATGACAAGCTAAATACGGCTTTAAACACTTGTCGCCAATGAATATCAAACGCAAATGTTGCGGTTAATAGAGCAAATACTAGTAAGAATAAGCCTGCGCCATATACGGTGAGTAATGAACTCAAGCGTACGGCAACCTCAGAACCTAAAATACCGCCAAAACGAGCACTATCGACTTCAGAATAGCCCAATAACAGCGGAATGACCGCAATCAGACCACTACTGGCTAAAAGTAAGAAGACATAACCGATAACTCTTAAAGGTCCGATAGCTAGCTGGCGTTGCCACCAGATACACAAACCCTCATAGGCCACAATCGCTATTAACCACCATGCTGACCACCCTAAAAAGGTATACATCAGGTCAGACAGCCAAGCCCCCGTTGACCCGCCCATATTACTCACTTGCCCCATATCACTACTAATGCGTGACCAGCTCGGGTCATTAGGGGTATAGGTCAGTAGAATAACAAACACATATGCACTAAATACGACGGCAATTAACGTGAAAGTTATTCTTTTAAGGGTGTGAAGAAGGTGTGCCGTTGTCATTAATTATTCCTAACATTTAAAACTTATAAATAATAATTTTAAAACAAAGCCAATATGTGCAGCTTGCTACTATCAATCTAGAGTACAAATCATTAAAGGTAAAAATCATTAAAGGTACAAATCATTAAAGGTACAAATCGTTAAATCTGCTATTTTGCGATATTATGTCTTATCATTTGTTACGATGATAGACAAAGGTCTATAGAAAAGACCCTATTAAAAGAAACACACTTAACCTTGATTGTATAACCCTCTATAATAGCAAATTGCGATGTACTTTCGAGCTTCAGTTGGCTTATTTATCATATTAATAAATATCATCACTTAAACTCATTTGCTATTAAGCACCATTGACCCCATTCTATAGAACATAATAAATAAAATACTAGATTTTAGTCTTTAATACTATGTTTAACCCTTTTTAAGGAACCTTTATGCCACAAGACACTAAATCACCCCGTCACGAAAAACTCATTATCCTAGGATCAGGTCCTGCAGGCTATTCTGCAGCGGTCTATGCCGCTCGTGCAAACTTAAAGCCCGTTATCATCTCAGGTATGCAAGTTGGTGGGCAATTAACCACCACCACTGAGGTCGATAACTGGCCAGGCGATGCGCATGGTTTGACCGGACCAGATTTAATGATACGCATGAAGGCACATGCAGAGCGTTTTGGTACAGACATCGTCAATGATCATATTAACTCGGTAGATTTATCGAAGCGTCCATTTAAGCTTGAAGGTAATGCCGGTACTTATACCTGTGACGCCTTGATTATCGCCACTGGTGCTTCAGCTCAATACCTAGAACTTGAGTCTGAAGAGAAGTTCAAGGGTCTAGGCGTTTCAGCATGTGCCACTTGTGATGGATTTTTCTATAAAGATCAAAAGGTAGCCGTTATCGGTGGCGGTAACACCGCGGTGGAAGAAGCCTTGTATCTGTCAAATATTGCTAATGAAGTGGTATTGGTACATCGCCGTGATAGCCTCCGTGCTGAGAAAATCCTGCAAGACAAGCTATTTGAAAAAGCCAAAAACGGCAATATTACCATTGAATGGAACCACCAAGTCCAAGAAGTCTTGGGCGACGATATGGGCGTCAATGGTATTGTGATCAAGTCCACCAAAGATGATAGCACCAAACAGATAGATGTACACGGTATGTTTGTCGCTATTGGTCATAAACCAAATACCGATATGTTTAAAGACCAATTGGATATGAAAGATGGCTATATTATCGTTAACAGCGGCATCCAAGGCAATGCAACTCAAACCAGTATTGAGGGCGTGTTTGCTGCAGGTGATGTGGCGGATAATGTCTATCGTCAGGCGATTACCTCAGCAGGTACGGGTTGTATGGCCGCTTTAGATGCTGAAAAGTATTTAGACTCTATCGGCGTCGCTCAGGCAACAGAGCATACCTATGACTCAACCCTGACTCAAGATGCCAATGCTTAATTTTGCCATTATCCGATTTGGCAATTATAGGTTATGATCAGCTTTAATTTTACCCCGTTCTTCAAAGGTGCTATTTAATTTATAATAGCACCTTTTTTAATTATTTAGCTTAAGTTAGCTAAACAATATGCCCTTGTCAGGCACTTGGTATAATAATTAGGTCTTGTTATAGTAGACACAGACAGACTCAAATATACTAAGCATAACTTACCTTTAATCATAATGGATGCTTTTGTGCCGACTACGAATCATTGCCAAAGCCAAAGCCAAACGCAGCCTGATAGCTCTCAGAGCTGTAATCTACCACACGAAGACTCGGCTATCACACCTAGCAATACGTTATTTAACAGTCGCTTTATCTTCCCAAACCCGATTGAGGTAGACCCTGATGGATTAGGACTGGTTGCTATGGGTGGTGATCTTGCCCCGCAGACGCTTTTGTCCGCTTACACTCAAGGTTTATTTCCTTGGTTTAATGAAGATGAGCCCATTGCATGGTGGTGCCCTGAGCCTCGTTGTGTCTTAGACCCGACGACCTTTACACCAAGCAAATCGCTTAAGCGTTTGGTTAAATCAAGCAACTGGCAATGGTCTATTAATGGCGCGTTTGAATCGGTAATCCAAGCCTGTAGCCTACCACGTAGTTATGCAGAAGATACTTGGATTCATGATGAAATGATCGATGCTTATACTCAGCTTCATGACTTAGGCTTTGCTCACAGTATTGAAATTTGGGATGAGCAGCGCTTAATCGGAGGTCTATATGGCCTAAAAATTGGTCAAATCTATTTTGGTGAATCCATGTTCCATCATGTCAGTAATGCCTCAAAAGTCGCTTTTTGGGCTTTAAACAATTTTTGTCACTATACGAATGTCCAACTGATAGACTGTCAGCTTCCAAACGATCACCTTAAAAGCTTAGGTGCTCGAATCATGCCACGAGACGCCTTTTTAAATATTTTAAATCAGCTTATCGCTCAAAAGAGCGTTGATTGGCATGACTTCTCCAGTCAACATTACACTGTAAACGCTTTGATTACTGATCATAAGCCCCTATCTATTAGAGCGAAGTAGATGCAACATACGTTAGATAATGAAGTGAGTCTGTCCAACTTTGATGTTCAAAGTTCACTCAGACTATCCCCTGTTGAACTGTGCAGTTATATGCCAAATCGGCTCTCTCAGCTGACATTTATGGTATTGCCAGAGGATAAAGTCATCGGATCTGACTTATACACTGCGCTTAGTCATCAAGGGTTCCGGCGCAGTGGTTCTGCATTTTATAAGCCAAGCTGTTCACACTGTCTACAGTGTATTTCTTGCCGTGTGGTGGTGGATGACTTTAGTCCATCTCGTCGTTATCGCAAAATATTAAACCGCAATAAGGATGTAAGTTTAACCCTCATACCAGCGTCTGAATCCTCTCATGAACATTATTGCTTATATCAAAGGTATATTTCAGCGCGTCATAAAGATGGCGATATGTATCCACCTAGCCTACAAACCTTTGAGCAGTTTTTAATGCAGTCCCCTGCTGATACGGTATTTATGGAGTTTAGAGAGCCTTCAGGCCAGCTCATTGCTGTAGCGGTTACCGACAAAATCTTGGATGGCCTATCTAGTATCTATACTTTTTTTGACCCTGATCCTAGGTTTAACTCGCGTAGTTTAGGGGTATTTTGCATCTTAAAGCAAATTGAGACTGCCAAAAGTTTTGCACTTCCCTACGTGTATCTTGGTTATTGGATACCTAGTGTCAAAAAGATGAGCTATAAAACTGACTATTTACCAATGGATTTGTTTTTTAATCGTCAATGGCATCGCTTTAAAGAGATGCCAGATCTAAACGAACTAATGGCCTTATTAGATACCAAACAACTGCAAATCAAGTTTTAATTTGTCTTTAAGGATTCTATCTACCTTATCTAAAAATTAACCTATCGAGGAAGGCTTATTCAAGCCTGAACAAGATAAGCCATTTAATGGAAAAGGTATTTTTTAAGTGCTAAATCTCAGATGACTCTCGAAACTCCATAATTAAAGCATCACATCGCTCATTGGTGTTGTTTATTGATGAAGAGTAATATCCTTTTCGCTTATGGATAATAGAAAAACCAATTTTCTGATACAGCGTAATGGCGGCTATATTGTCTTCGCGCACCTCTAACAATATTTTTTCAACTCCTGTATCTGGCATCTGTTTGATTTTATGTCTGATAAGTGCTTCAGCAAGACCTCGACGCTGAAACTTAGGATGTGTGCCTATTCGTAAGATTTCAGCAACCTCAAATACCTGGCCCCAAATACAATAGGCCATCACTTGATCCTCACCGTCAAGATTACCTTCATTACCTTTATCACTCCCATCATCAGATGACGGTGAGTCAATATCTAATGTCACCCAGCACTCGTTTATTTCTTGACTTAATAGGTCGTTAATACTCTGCTCATCCCAATAGTCTAGCGGCTGGATTAAACGTTCAATATCGGCAATTTTCGATACTAGCGTATTATCCCTGCTATCATTAGTAACCTTACATAGTAGTGGTGTTTTCTTAATAGTGGGTTTACTGATAGCTGTTTTTTCTATAGGAGGTTTATCGGTATTCATCGCCTAGTTTCCAATCCAATATCCTATTTTATAAGATCGAGCATTATTATATAGGAAGGGCTTTATAAAAAAAGCCTTCAATCAATAGATTGAAGGCTTTTAATTTTTAGCTATCCGGACGAATTGTACATTTAACCTAACTTAATTTGACCTTTAAAGCTTGCTGGTTAATTCAGGTAATGCTTCAAATAAATCAGCTTCTAAGAAATAATCAGCAACAGAGGCAATTGGCGCTTCTGGATCATTGTTGATTGCAACAATAACTTTAGAGTCTTTCATACCCGCTAAATGCTGGATAGCACCTGAGATACCGGCTGCAATATATAAGTTTGGTGCAACGATTTTACCTGTTTGACCAACCTGCATATCGTTTGGCACATAACCTGCGTCAACGGCTGCACGAGATGCACCAATAGCAGCCCCAATCTTATCAGCAAGTGGCTCAATATATTTAGTGAAGTTTTCACCATTCGCTAATGCACGACCACCAGATACAACGATCTCAGCTGACGTTAACTCTGGACGGTCTGATTTAGCAAGCTCTTCGCTAACGAAGCTTGATTTGCCAGCATCTTGAGAATTATCAAGCTCTTCGATTGAAGCAGAACCCCCTTCAGCAGCAGCAGGGTCAAATGCCGTAGTACGAACCGTTACTAACACTTTGTCTTCAGAGGTTTTAACAGTAGCGATAGCGTTACCAGCATAGATAGGACGCTGGAACGTATGTGCATCTTCAACTTTCATGATGTCGGTTAGCATACTAACGTCTAGCAGTGCTGCTACGCGAGGCATAAAGTTTTTGCCGTTAGTGGTCGCTGGTGCAACGATATGGCTATAGTCGCCTGCTAAATCTTTTACTAATAACGCAACGTTTTCTGCAAGTTGATATTCATAGGCTGGGCTATCCACACATATTACTTTGCTGACACCAGCGACTTTAGATGCTTGTTCAGCCACTGGCTGACAACCTGCACCTGCGACTAGCACATGGATGTCACCACCCATCTCAGATGCAGCGGTAACGGTGCTTAAAGTTGCCTTTTTTAATTCGGCATTGTCATGTTCTGCATATACTAAAATTGCCATGAGAGTATTATCCTTTCTAATAATTATATGAGATTATGATTTGGTAACGGTTACAAGCTTGTCACGCATAATACTAATCATATTTTTTAAGATTTATAAGAAGTCCATTCATCAATTAAATGACTTTTGCTTCATTTCTTAATTTGTCGATTAGCTCATCAACCGACCCTACTTTCACACCTGCAGAACGCTCAGGTGGTGGGGTTACTTTGATGATTTCTTGCTTAGAACCCATCTCAACACCAAAGTCAGCAGGTGACTTTGTATCAAGAGGCTTCTTCTTAGCTTTCATGATGTTAGGAAGCTTAGCATAACGTGGTTCGTTTAAACGTAAGTCAGTGGTGATCACCGCAGGTAGAGGTAACTCGACCGTTTGTAAACCACCATCGATTTCACGAGTCACGTTGACTTTATCGCCTTCAACCTTAACTTCTGAAGCAAACGTACCTTGACCAATACCCATTAACGCAGCAAGCATTTGACCAGTCTGGTTATTATCGTCATCGATAGCTTGTTTACCCAATAGGATAATATCAGTACCTTCTTGCTCTACAATCCCTTTAAGGATTTTAGCAACTTGTAGAGGATATGGCTTATCACTCGTTTCTACCAAGACGCCACGGTCTGCACCCAACGCTAATGCCGCACGAATTTGTTCTTGAGCTTCTTTAGGTCCAATTGAGGCAACGATAACTTCATCCACAACGCCCGCTTCTTTTAAGCGTACCGCCTCTTCTACAGCAATCTCACAAAATGGGTTGATAGACATCTTAGTGTTGCTAAGATCAACGCCAGAATTATCAGCTTTAACGCGAACTTTTACGTTATAGTCAATCACACGCTTAACAGCGACTAATGCTTTCATACGTTCCTCGTTTATTTATGTTATGAATTTTTAAAATGAACAATGTAGTGCTAGCAATATAAATAATCTTACTAAACACGTCGGAATTAATTCTTATACATCTTAGCCAATATAATGGATAATATATATAACAATTTGTAGGATTTAATTAACAGATTATCGTCTGGTTATTTTTTTATAAAAGTGCCTTTATCAAACTAGCTAGTATATCACTAGCTCACCGTCTACCCGTTCAGAAAGACACTGCATCTACATCTATAACAACCATTTTTTTGCAATGCTGCCAATATAAATAAAGATTAATTATTAAAGTCTATTATATTGCGTGACCAACCCAATTAGGTCAAGCCATTGCCGTGAATAAAGGGTCATAAATTTTTTCTTTAAATGATTGAGACATAACTTAACTCAAATTTAAACATTTAACATTCAAAAAAAATAAGAGGATAGTGACTCTACAGTAAGCAATATTTAACCGAATCATTGAATAGTAGTCATTGAATAGAAATTGCAGCTAAATTTTAAGATAAAAAAAAGACAACCTAAAGGTTGTCTTTTTAAGATACCATCTTCTTTATAGAAGATAAGCATCAATTGTAGAATTTAAGCTACAACAAATTATTCAGCAGATTCGATTTGTTCAGCTTGTGGACCTTTTTGGCCTTGACCTAAAACGAAAGTAACTTTTTGACCTTCAGCTAGAGTTTTGAAGCCACTACCTTGAATAGCACTGTAATGAGCAAATACGTCTTGACCACCATCGTCTTGTGCGATGAAACCAAAACCTTTAGCTTCGTTGAACCACTTAACAGTACCTTGAACACGTTCTGACATAACTTTTCCTAATATAAAATTGATTTAACTTTAGTCATGATGCTTTTAACTTGGCAACTATTTTGTGTGTGTTGCTTCTGTAGAAAGCGTAAATCGAGTATTACCGATTAGAATGTTGACTAATCTTCACTCTAATAAATAAAAACTTTAAATACACATCTACAATTAATTGCAGTCATGTTTGAATTAGTAGCGTGCTAATTATTTAACGAGCTAGCTAATCAAAAAGTAACTTACTTACTATGGGTTAGTATAACAGCTTTATAGCACATGTCATACTAATATCTTATCTTTTAGTTATTTTGATGTAACTTATATTGTTATTTATGAAGCATTATATTATTAAATTTTACTAGGCGTAAAATTGAGTCTTTAGAAAAGCTATTACCTTAGCATTTAAATAGTGGGATTTTATAACTCTCTTACTGCCTAAGTTTCATAGGGTGCAGTACCCTATTTTAAAAGTAAAAGACCACTATTTTCACCCTGTATATTTCTAGGACGTTGATATAAAAGCTATATTAGGTATATAAGAAGATGCTAATACCAGCACACATAGGGCAAAGTAGACCACAGAAAAAGACTGACTAAAAGCAATATAAGACTTAGGAATCACTAAGTTTTCGGGTTTATCAGGCAGGCCTTGACGTTTTAATAAACGACTGCCATATACCCAACCCGACACTGTATAAATGAGATAGACCACAGGTACCACCAAATATAATGGCTTAAAATCGTAAAAATAAATGACTGATATTGAGATGAAAACCCATATCGTACCGATAATAGTCGATATTTTGAAGAATTTTGATGTGGGCATTTTACCTTGGTTTCTTTTTAAGATCTGCCCTTCTATTCCTATTAATACGGCAACGACAGCACTTAAAAAAACATAGGTAGTTTGCGGATTAATCTGAGTAAGCCACTGGGTATCCATAGTATAACGTTTTCCAATTGAGTACATTTTAAGACGGTACGTATGACAAGCATCCATACAAAGCAAAATTAAAAGGTCCACACGTCTGTTGACACATGGACCTTTATTGATAGCCATTAAACTTATTTAGTAAGTATAACCTATCAATTCTCTATATGAGCCTTATACAGTATTAGTTTTTATCTTTATCAATGATTTTGCTACTACCGATCCATGGCATCATTGCGCGAAGCTTAGCACCTGTCTTCTCAATCTCATGATCAGCATTATTACGACGACGAGCTGTCATTGAAGGATAATTTGTCGCGCCCTCAGAGATAAACATCTTAGCATATTCACCAGACTGGATACGTTTTAACGCATTGCGCATGGCTTCTCGAGACTGCTCATTGATCACTTCAGGACCAGTGACGTATTCACCATATTCAGCATTGTTACTGATAGAGTAGTTCATATCAGCGATACCGCCCTCATACATTAAGTCAACGATAAGCTTCAGCTCATGTAAACACTCAAAGTAAGCCATTTCTGGCGCATAACCGGCTTCAGTTAAGGTCTCAAAGCCCATTTTAACCAGCTCAACAGCACCACCGCAAAGGACAGCTTGCTCACCAAATAAGTCAGTTTCTGTCTCATCTTTGAACGTAGTCTCAATAATACCTGAACGACCACCGCCGACACCGGCTGCATAAGATAAGGCAACTTGCTTCGCTTGACCAGAGGCATCTTGATAGATAGCGATTAAATCAGGAATACCACCGCCTTTGGTAAATTCAGAGCGGACAGTATGACCTGGCGCTTTTGGTGCAACCATGATCACATCTAAATCTTTACGCGGCACCACTTGGTTATAGTGGATAGCAAAGCCATGAGCGAAGGCAAGGGTTGCACCTTGTTTAATATTTGGCTCAATCACATCTTCGTATAACGCTTTTTGGAACTCATCCGGCGTTAAGATCATGACAATATCAGCAGCTTGTACTGCATCTGCCACTTCTGCCACGTTAAGGCCTGCATTTTCTGCTTTCTTCCAAGAGCCAGAACCGGCACGTAGACCAACCGTCACGTCAACACCAGAGTCTTTTAGGTTTAGCGCATGGGCATGACCTTGTGAACCGTAACCAATAATGGCTACTTTTTTACCTTGAATGATAGATAAGTCACAATCTTTATCGTAATAAACGTTCATAATTTAGTCCTTTTTTATATACTCTTAATGAGTGTGGTTAGTAATAATGTATGTTGATAATTAACTTAAAAATTTAATGAAAAATACTTTATTATTAAACTATTTTATAAAGCCAGTGTCTTGGCTTTATGATGTCGCCTGTTAAAAAAACTGGCTTTAACCTATGACACAAGCTGTTTTATAGTTTAGACGCTAAGCGTACGCTCTCCACGAAGGATACCGATAACACCAGAGCGGACTACTTCCAAAATACGATCGCGACCGATAACCTCGATAAACCCGTCAAGCTTTTCTTGATCGCCCACAATCTGTATGGTGTAAAGATTGGAGGTAACGTCAACGACTTGAGCCCGAAAGATGTCTGCACTGCGCTTCACTTCATCACGGGCACTGCCTGTGGCACGTACTTTAATAAGCATCAACTCACGCTCAACATGACCATTGTCCGTTAAGTTAATCACTTTAACGACTTCGATAAGCTTGTGCAAATGTTTCGTGATTTGCTCAATCTTTTCGGAGCTTGCATTGGTCGTCAATGTTAACCGAGAAATAGACTGATCTTCTGTTGGCGCAACGTTCAACGTCTCAATATTGTAGCCACGTTGTGAAAATAGTCCAACAAGGCGTGATAGCGACCCAGCTTCGTTTTCCATTAGTACAGAGATTAGATGTTGTTGCATTAGGTACGCTCCCCTTTTGATAACCACATATCGCGCATAGACTGACCCGCTACTTGCATAGGATACACATGCTCGTGGCGATCAACATAGACGTCAATAAATACCAGCTTATCCTTCATAGCAAGTGCTTCAGCAAGCTGCGCCTCTAACTTGTCAGGATCTGTGATTTTGACACCCACATGACCATAACTTTCAGCAAGCTTAACAAAATCAGGCAAGGACTCCATATAAGACGAGGCATGACGGCCATCATACAACATATCTTGCCATTGTTTTACCATACCAAGCTGAGCATTATTTATGCACAAAATCTTAACCGGCAACCCATACTGGAAACAGGTAGATAGCTCTTGGATATTCATCTGAATAGAGCCTTCACCAGTAATACATACCACATCACGTTCTGGCTCAACCAATTTGGCGGCCATCGCATAAGGCAGACCGACGCCCATCGTTCCTAAACCACCAGAGTTTAGCCACTGGCGAGGTTCATCATATTTGTAATATAAGGCAGCAAACATCTGATGCTGTCCCACATCGCTGGTAATAATCGCTTTACCTTCAGTGATCTCATACAATTTTTCAACGACGGTTTGCGGCTTAATGCCTTCATCGGTATTGGTGTCATATCGTAGACCATGACGCTTACGCCATTCATTAATTTGTGACCACCAATCAAGTAATGCTGGCTGATCGAGCTGTTTATCTTCACCGTCAAGCAAGCCCAATATGTCACTCAACACAGACTTTACATCACCGACAATGGGGATATCTGCCATGATGGTTTTTGATATTGACGCTGGATCAATATCAATATGAATAATGGTGGCATTAGGACAGAATTTCTGAACATTATTGGTCACGCGGTCATCGAAGCGTGCGCCAACCGCCATAATGACATCTGCATGATGCATGGTCATATTGGCTTCATAGGTACCGTGCATACCTAGCATACCTAAGAACTGACGGTCTGAACCTGGAAATGCTCCCAATCCCATTAGGGTATTGGTTACTGGCAGATTTAACTGATGCGCCAATTGTCTGAGCTCTTCATGTGCATTACCTAAAATAACACCACCGCCTGAATACAAAATTGGACGCTTAGCAGATAATAGGGCCTCTACCGCTTTTTTAATCTGACCACTGTGACCTTTAACCGAAGGCTGGTACGAGCGAATATTAACCGACTCTGGATAGTAGTATTCAAACTTCTCATGCGGCGCTGTAGTATCTTTAGGAATATCGATCACAACCGGACCTGGACGACCAGACTGCGCAATATAAAACGCCTTTTTAACTATCGATGGAATCTCACTAGCATGACGCACTTGGAAACTGTGTTTCACGATTGGACGTGATACCCCGACCATATCTGTCTCTTGAAACGCATCATCACCGATAAGGTATCTTGGTACCTGACCTGAAATGACGACCATTGGAATAGAGTCCATAAATGCTGTAGCGATGGCGGTCACTGTATTGGTCGCGCCTGGACCTGACGTGGCAAGTACCACACCAGGCTTTCCCGTTCTCCGTGAATAAGCATCCGCCATGTGACCGGCAGCTTGCTCATGACGCACCAACAAATGCTCAATAGTGTCTTGTTTGAAAATTGCATCATATATATGCAACACGGCGCCACCGGGGTAACCAAAAATATACTCAACGCCTTCATCAATTAAAGACTGGACAAGCATTTCGCCGCCAGAGAGCATTATTGGCCCCTCGCCATTTTCTAAAAGTTCACGCTTCTTACCAAAATTAATGGCAGCGTGCGCTGATTGAGTATGCCCTGTCATGTTAGGGCTTTGGGTTGTTTGGGTCACTGTCATCACCTTTTGTATTGCGGGATGTTATTAAGGCTCTTATCTCATCATTTGTGTTTATGTGACCTTAAAACGGATAAACCATTTTTAGATCTGATAAACCAAAGACATTAATAAAAATTGCGGTTTAGCAAAGCATACTTCGTGTATACGCCTAATATATCGAGTGGTGTTAAAAGTACAGGTAGCCGTTATCAGACTTTAACGCTGTAGCGACTCGGTTACTAACTCATTCAATGACTCATTCAATAACTAATTAAGTTGATAATTGCTTGAATCATCAGCCAGTTAGATTAATAAATAAGGAAGTTATTACCTACTTTTAATGCCACACAAATTCTAATTTTAAACATTTTTAATTCGTTAATGCCATATTTTTTAATAACCCTTCAGGCATGGCAAAAAATACCATCAGGCATTAGCCATGTGATATGAGCGCTTAAGGTTACAGTGACTTTTAATACTATTTGAGGACTATACTATTTTTGCTACTGCTTAACTATAAATACAAATATGAGTTAACCATGTAACGTCATATAAAGTTTTATGAGTCAATCCAGTTAAGCTAAACCTTACTAAGAGTAAGAATGTAGGACACTAGACAAATAGATAGAAAATAGATAAGTAAAAATAGGGATTAAGACGTTAACAAGATCGATGTGTGGGATTGATTGGCTAAAATAACCGCCAAAACGTCACATTAAACATCCAAATCGGGTTAAAAAAGGGACAGATCAAATGACTCAATCTGATACCTTTTACTCTTACTTTGATACCCTGCAATCCGAATCCACTTGTGACATAAACTGTCATGCACAAATATTTCAGATTGATTACTTAGTCGCTGTAGACCGATAAGTCCCAGAATTATTGGCAGTTAATAAAAAATACTGCCTAATTCATCACATTTAAAGAGGCCAACCTAAAGCGGATGGTAATCCTGCGATAGTGGCAACTTTATAGCTACCTAACTCGGTAAGTGAGATAACCGACTAATCAAAGTCCTATAATCGGATGTTTTGGCGCCGTTGTCAACAAAATAAATTTAATAAACTAACTAACCAATAGTCATCATTTCTAATTTCAGCTCATATATCTTGCTTTATCTTGTTAACAAAAGACAATAAGCGGGTAAAATATAACCGATTAATGCCATTGTCCAAGTAAACTAATCATATACGAAACGTGGACTAAACTTAGGCTAAATATAGACGTAACCTTAACAACATGCTGTCAAAAAATAGGAAAAGATACGCTAGCTATTATCCTTAGCGTTATTACTGACGTACCAAACGGCTTGGCGCAGGTAACAAGCTTGGATCACTGACTCTGCACGGATTAATATCGATGCCACCACGGCGCGTATACCATGCTCTGACCATCAGCTTAGAGGGGTTAAAAGCTTGACTAAGGTCCGCAAATATTTGCTCTACACACTGCTCATGAAAGCCATTGTGCTGACGGAAACTTAAAATATAGTGTAATAAATTGGCATCATGCACTGGCTCAGCTGTCGTCATGTCGATAGCAAGTGTCCCCCAATCGGGCTGATTGGTCACTGGACAGTTGCTGCGCAGTAAGTTGGAATAATACTGATGATGCGTCACAATGTTGTCAGCACTCTCAATTTGGTTATTCATATTTGATTGCAGGCTTTCTTTAACTGGGTTGCCTGTTAATGAGCTGTCTTTTAATTGGCTGCCTGTTAATGAGCTGTCTTCTAATTGTTGACCTTTTAATAAAGTAGCATCAGGATGCTCGACCAACTCAATTTTGACCGTAGAATTTTGTAAGGCATTATCAAGACACTGCCCTAGCGGGTGAGAAACGAGAAAACTTGAATCTGCGCTCTCACTTGCGGGATGACTATCATGGTCTAAAGGGCCTACCTCGAAGAGCTCAACATCGACCTTTGCGCCCACACAGTCCGATAAGTCCTTTGCAATGGTCTGCTTCACACTTTCCCAACTGTCAAACTCTGTAAAATTTAAGCTATTTAAATAAAGCTTAAGCGACTTGGATTCGACAATATTTGGTGAGCTTGCCGGAATAGCAAAGCGCGCAATCGCCACTTGAGACAACCCTTGAGGCGTTAACCACGATACCTCAAACGCATGCCACCAGTCCACGCCGATGGCAAGGTTGTCAGCTTGCCAACCAATATGTTGACGACCCAATGCCCTTGGAATTGCGTATAAGGTATCTGGTTGGTAGGTTTTGGGATAGCTGGTCGTTTCCCCTAAGACACCATGGATACTCATGACATTTTCCTTTCAATCTTCTGCGAAGTGCTTATTTAAATTACAGGCGCAAACGTGATCCGTTATCAAGTAGGCGATAGGCAATGGTGTAAAAGATCACACAAAATACGAATATTGCTGCCATTGAATACCATACATTGACATCAGAATAGCCCAATATACCAAAGCGAAACGAGTTGACCATGTACACAATTGGATTTAATAAAGAGACGTTTTGCCAAAAGGGCGATAGGTTTTCTAACGAATAAAATACGCCACCCAGATAGGTCAAAGGGGTTAACACAAAGCTTGGAATAATAGAGATATCATCAAAAGAGCGCGCAAAGACGGCATTAATAAATCCACCCAGTGAAAATAAGATAGACGTCCCTAATACCGTAAACATCATGACAAAGATATGCTCTACCCCAAGATTAGTAAAGAACTGAGCCACGATTGATACAATCAATGCAATCATAAGACCGCGGAATACCCCGCCGCTGACATAGCCAAGTAAGATGGAGTGCTTGGACACCGGTGAGACCAACAGCTCTTCAATACTTGAGGTGAATTTGGCACTAAAAAAACTCGATACCACATTGGAGTAGCTATTGGTAATGACCGACATCATAATGAGACCAGGCACAATAAACTGCATGTAAGGCACACCGCCCATCTCCCCGACTCGTGAGCCAATCATCTTACCAAATATCACAAAGTACAAGCTCATGGTAATGACAGGGGGCAGTAAGGTCTGTGGCCAAATCCGTAGAATACGACGCACTTCCTTAATAACGATAGTCCGAAAGGCGATCATTCTTTGTGCGACGGTTAAGCCATCATTATGATGATGCCTAACAGCCTTAGTCGTTTGATTATTGATATCTGTCATAGTCCAGCCTCCCTCATACTGTCTTTATTCGCCACGCCTTGCTCTACCAAACGCATAAACAGCTCCTCCAAACGGTTGGCTTTATTACGCATACTGGCCACTTCGATACCCATCTGATTTAACTGCTCAAACACCTTATTTAGCGACTCACTTTCTGTCAGCGTCACCTCGATAGTTTGAGGATCTGTTTGCACTATACCGGTCACGCCAGTAAGTTCAATGTTATGACTGACGGGCTTTTCAAGATCTAATACGAAGGTTTCAATTGACAATTGACCTAATAACTCTTTCATCTCAGTATTAATACGAATTTCGCCATGATCTAAAATAGCGATATAGCGACACAATTGTTCTGCTTCTTCCAAATAATGAGTGGTTAAAATAATCGTGGTATTTTCTTCCTCATTTATTTGCTGCATAAACTCCCACATCGATCGGCGCAGCTCAATATCCACCCCTGCTGTCGGCTCATCAAGTATTAACAGCTTTGGCTTATGAATTAATGCTCTGGCAATCATTAATCGCCGCTTCATCCCGCCTGATAGCTCACGTGCCTTATTGTTACGTTTATCCCAAAGCCCCAATGACGTGAGTAACTTCTTAGCTCGTGGCTTCGAGTCTTTGGCAGGTATCCCAAAGTAACCAGCCTGCGTAATCAGAATATCTTCGACTTTTTCAAACTGATTAAAGTTAAACTCTTGCGGGACGACACCCAGATACTGCTTGGCAATAGACGGATTTTCAAGTAAATCAGTACCAAAAATCTTGACACTGCCCTCGGTAGGCTTAAACAAAGAGCTTATGATACCAATCATGGTCGATTTCCCGGCACCATTCGGCCCTAGTAGCGCAAAGAAGCCACCTTGAGGTACCGTAAGATTGACATTTTTTAGCGCGGCAAATCCGTTGCCGTATATTTTAGAGAGGTTATGAACTTGTAAGGCAGGACTTGCCGTTGGCGTTGTATTAGTCATAGAATCACATATAAATTAGTCGAATGAAAGTCAATAAGCCTTATATGGGTGTAAAACAAGATATTTAAAGCCAGTTATCCTAAACTTGATGTTTGACGAGATGTTGAATTCACTTTATACGAGACTTAATTCGCATTACAAAAAAACGCTCACCAGTTGGTAAGCGTTTTAATAAAAATCAACAGCTTAGTCTCTATTTTACTAGACTTATCACATCAAATTATAAGACCTGGATGGGTATATTAAGATGGTGAATTTAATAGTCAGTATTAGCTAAGTTATGGATTAAAATAAATATTGATTTATCTTAAATCTTAGCTTGATTCACTAATCATATAGTCTACCGCGTTATGCACTTCTTCATCAGGGATATCGGCACCACCTCTAGCTGGCATCGCATTAAAGCCATTGATAGCATGGTCATATAGAGTATCTTTACCTTTTGCAATACGAGGTCCCCAAGCACCAGCATCACCCACTTTAGGCGCACCAGCAATACCGGCTGCGTGACAAGTATGACAAATCGCATCGAATACCGCTTTACCGTCTCGAGGCTCACCATCGGCAGAAGCACCAGCAGACGCTGTTAAGGTGATGTCACAGTTCTCATCCCCTTCAAAACAAACTTTAGCATAAGGGCTGATACGTTCGACAAGTTGCGGATATAGAGCTATTAGTTTTTTGACCTGAGGCGTGTCTTCAGGGATTGGCTCTTCTTCAGCCGGCGCTGCTGCTACTTCAGCACCATCTTCTGTGGCTTCGGTGGCTTCTGTCGCACCATCAGCAGCCGCATCTGTTGCTTCTGCACTTGCAACCACATCCATAGTGTTCGTGTCACTAGCAGCTTGCGTAGTCGCATCTGCTGTTGCCTCAGTAGTAGCAGCGGCTGGATCAATGACGTCTTCAGCTTGGCTTAAAGATATACCTGATAAACCAAGAATAGCGGCGGCGGTTAACATCACGATTTTTTTCATGCGTCACAATCTCTTTTTAGAGCGACATACTTAAGCTTCTGTTGCTGTTAATTTGGCAATCATGGCTAAGCAAGCTTAAATAGTCGAGTATGTTTGATTGAATTATTTTAGCGTATCACAATTAAAACAGTATAAAATTCTTTTCCCTAATATTATAAGGGTAAAAGGGGACTAAAAGCCATGATTGAATAGTGACTATATCGACAAATGATAGTTTGCAGTACTTATATACAGCTCTCATATATGTCACAATAATTGTCGTCACAGTTACCGATATTATGCTTATCTTACATCTGTCAGGCGCTAATGTATCAAATTTACTCCTTACTTGTCATTTATAATCAGCGATACCATTGGTTTTTTGGGTCATTTTTGCTAAACTAGCCTGCTTAAAACAGGTTACTGATTCAATTGATCTATTGAGTAATATCAACAAGCTTTTTTAGATGAATAGAATACGTAACCAATTTGCATAATAGGCCGTTCTATTTTGACGTACTGTTTAAAAAGTTCAGCAGCTTGATATTTCAAGTAGTCTACATGTAAAATCAGCTCGTTTTTAGCTTTATATACATGCGCTTGTAGCTCAGTTGGATAGAGTATCGGCCTCCGAAGCCGAGGGTCGTGGGTTCGATTCCCGCCAAGCGCACCATCCACATTATTTTCGCATTAACTCCCATTACTTAAAACCCGCTAAAGCCTATTAAATAAAGGTTTTGGTCTTTTGCCGTGTCTTGTAATTTCCTGACAGCACCAATCGAATGTTGTACATATCCAAACCCTCCCCATTAAACCCAAAACCTAGTATCTATTGTCTTAAATACCTTTCGTAGAGTACCTTTAAAAAGTTCTAAATGATTCACGACACTCAATGTCGCTTAACACTGTCTATAGTATTGCTTACTTATCCTGTATTCCTTATAATTAAAGCATCGCTTGACTATACCTTGAGCAGCTTTACTTATGTTAAGGAATGATATGTCACAGACCAATGCTTACACAGACAACAGTTTTGCCTCCTCCGATCTCAAAACCATCCTCCACTCCAAGCGTGCCAATATCTATTACCTGTCACATTGCCGGGTTATGCAAAAGGTGACTTAGAAAACAAATAAGAAGACACTACACGATAATGCCTTTCTATTAAAGGTCTGCAGCGTATTTAAGCAACTTAAACAACTTTTATTAGTTAGATATTTTAATATTACATCAAGAACTTCAATGACCCTAATACTTTTCTTGATATATCATCTTTGTCGTTTTTATTCTTTTTATCACCCCATACGAGCCAGTTATTAACACCCATTTCATTCTTAGTAGTGTGCTTAAGCATCCATAGAAAGTTATCTGAGTTTTCAAAATTACCTGTTATGCAACCTGACGTAAATTGGTGACAATTATCTAATATAACATTGTATCTTCTATTACTTCCAACCATCTTTTTTGCTCTTTCTGCTATAGCTTTACCCCCTATAGCAGTATTGCCTTTACAAGATACATAAATATGAGTTGATAGATTGAAACCGTTTAACCTTCCCATAAATTGTTTAGGAGTAACTACTTCTATTATCCCTGATCCATCTAAGTGAACTATTTTATTGTATCCAATATATATTCCTGTATGTTCTACAAATTCAGCTAAGTCGCAATACACTACACTGCCTACAGCTGGACGCACTTCCCCTTCGGACTTTTTGATTTCACCACGCATAATAGAATTAGGCATTACTAGCATTGCTATCCTCCAAAAATCTAAAACAACTACCCAATTACTTAACAAACCTTAGTTTTGAATAAAAGATAGGTACCAAGACATGTAAACTAATTAAGCGACAACTGCGAACATGAACGATAACTTGCTACTTATTTAGCAAACCTACATAACTCATTCTTTAACCTTATTGATATTGAGATGGGTTTATTTGTAACATAGCAGCTGCGAGAATACCAATATTTTCATCTGTTAAAGTTTGAATTTGAACGTATGTATCTTCACCCCCATTGGTAGTTTCTGCAGTGTACTCAATTTCAAATTCAGACTTACCAAATTGACCTTTAGTTGTTAAGATATTGCCTTTACAGAAATAGTTACCTAGCTCTAAGTCTTGGTCAATAGTTATTATATTTTCTAACCTATAATTAATATTTTCATAGTCAGTATCGAAGCTGAACTAATTCACACCATTCACTTTAAGTAAATCACCAATAGTATTGGTTGTATATTCGATCATACCTGGTCTAATTAAATATGAATCAACTTGATTTTTAACAAGATCAGTAACAGTATTTATAACTACATTACTTTCACACGAATAAATTGGCTTCTCAGAACATCCTGGTAGCTTCAGTACAGTCATCAGTAATACTAAAAACTTACTTTTCATTTAATCTTCCCTACTACGACACTATCAATTTTTATAAATTTGCAAAAATTTGAATTAGTAAAGCTTTAAGAATAAATACCTTACACAAAACTATCTTAATTTAATCAATTAATTAATAAATAATGAGAAACTCTCAAGTCATAACTGCATAACTATCGATTCAAGTTATAAACAACTTCTATATATTTACTGTTATTGTGTTGTACATACAAATAATTAGTTTTAAAGCGTAATTAAAAACAATAATTTTGTTCGATCCATTAGCTGAAACCTCGGGTAGTTTTTAATTTTGGGTAAATTAACTCACTAGAGTTTGTTCGATAGGTTAAGCAGATGTTCGATACTTTAGTATATATAATTTATTTATACATGCTTTATACAATATAAGAAGCCAATTATAAGACAGGCTAAGTGAGTTTCAGACTGGCTAAGAAAGCTACCGTAACAGCTATAGATAACTTTTATTGCTAGCTAGCCTTGAATTTAAAATGAAGCAGTAAAAATTTATACAGCTACACAGAAACCTAGAAACTGATACTGATACTGATACTGATACTGCGTATAGAACGACATTTAGATATGTTAAATGTTAACTTTGTTAACAATGCCGTTAAACAGTATAGATAACATGGGGGGCTATTTCTAATATTTATAAGGCACAACGGTGGTGTAGTGACTTAGAAAATAAGACAACTTAAGGAAGTGTGACGACTTAAAACATTCTGATTAAGAACGAGATAGGAGTCATGAGGCGCGGTTTAGCCTCGATTGCAGCGGATATACTGCTAGGGATGGCATACTGCGATGCTAGGTATTGACGTGGCGCACGAAGTAAGCGACACGGCAAACCTTAGCAATCGCATTGCCAATGCTAGCAGATAGTAGTGTAAAGCGAGAGTTGCTACTGCTTTACTATATTGGCGTCAAAAAGGTATGGCTATGTACTCGTCGTTTGATCATCAGTCGGCTGTCATCAAACACCGCTAAGCTCAATTCTTAGCTCTTCTATACTGGGCAGCTTGTGGAAGTTTATCACGGTCACCTCCCCCAAACGTCGACGCCCAAGAGCGGCATTGGCATCTAAGGTCAGCATCGCAACTTTTTTGGCATTACGCTCTAGTATTAAGTGCTGCTCACGTAAGATGGCATTAAAGTCTGGGAAGTGTTTGGCAATTTGTTTTTTAAGCTTGACCAATTGCGTCTTAGGCGCATTACTAAACGAGCCAGATTGACTCTCAAACTTGAACTTTTTGGACTCGCCTTTTTGGTTTTTTTTATAACTGGCCTGCTGCTTTTTAGGATTGAGCTTTTTAGAATTGGGTTTGCTCGGATAGGCTGCATTGGGTTTCGCACTTGTCGCTTTCGGCTTGATAAAGAAGGCGATAGCAAACAATACGAAAGTGATGAGCAACACTACCCCAAGCAATGTACTGCCACTGAATATCTGATTCATACACCCTCCAAATAGTGATGTGTAGTAAGACGCGAACCCAAACGGATGGTTGTCAGCAAACGACTTATGTGCGTCGGTATTGACACTGATTGATGACCTTACTACAGTCCTTGTAACGATTTTAACCCTTTTTTATAAAATAACCTATCTTTGTTAGGCTTACTTAACCTACTATTTGTAGTATTCAATGTGTTGCATTTGGACTTGTCTACTTCGATAGGTTATCTTCTAGCGTAGGTTATCTTCTAGCTTAGGTTATCTTCTAGCATGGATTATCTTCTAGCATGGATTATCTTCTAGCATGGATATTAGCGATATTAGCGATATTAGCATTGTTTGACGATAGGTGAATTATGAGTAATGATTTAACACAAAACTTAACAGCTTTGAACGAAAAGGCATTACAACATGCGAAGACGCTACTGCAACAGTCAAAAAATATTTGTATATTGACCGGTGCTGGTATCTCCGCTGAAAGTGGTATCCCAACTTTTCGCGATAAACAAACGGGACTATGGGAGAACTATAGCGCTGAAGATCTGGCGAGCATTGATGCGTTTGAACGCAATCCTAATATGGTGTGGTCTTGGTATCAGTGGCGCCGCAATCTGGTGAAAGACAAAAAGCCCAATCCTGCACATTTTGCACTCGCTAAGCTTCAACACTGGGGCGAAAAACATGGCAAAACTGTGACCCTTATCACCCAAAATGTAGATGACTTGCATGAGCAAGCAGGCAGTGCCACGACCCACTTACATGGGCATCTATGGAAGAATAAATGCAGCGACTGCGGATCAGCCTTTGATCAGGAGGTCGACTATGCTAACGATGCGCTGTTGAACTGCCCTATCTGCGATGCTTATGTACGTCCAGATATTGTCTGGTTTGGAGAGATGCTACCGCAACAAGAGTGGCAATTGGCAGAGGCGGCCACAGCGCAATGCGATGTGTTTGTCAGTATTGGCACGTCAAGCTTGGTTTATCCCGCAGCAGGCTTGTCACAATTGGCAAAAAATAATGGGGCTAGCCTTATTGAGGTCAATCTAAACCCCACTGAAAACCCTATTCTAGATGTGATATTGGCAGGTAAAGCTGGCATTATCCTGCCAAGACTGGTTGAGAGTACAATAGAGTTATAGTCATATAAAAGAGGTAGAGTGTTAACTTCGCTAAGCCTACATTTGTAGTACTTGCGCTCGGTTGCCTTGTATCTCAAATATCTGACTACGACTATAAAGACAATGCCGTGAACACATTCTAAACGCATGACTATCTTAGGAATACTACGGTATCGGACAGCTCATTGCCCTCAGGATCATGTTCTAAATGATAATGCTGTCTGAGCAATAGTCCAATCTCATCTAATAGATCGGCCAGACTTTGCTCAATGTTACCTTTAGCCATGCCAGCAATCGCTTTGTCGCACATGGCTCGCCAAACAGTGGGACTAACATGAGCGTTAATACCTCGATCAGCGACGATCTCAAGGGTATGCTCACAGATATTGACATACACCAATACGCCCGTATTTTCTTCGGTATCCCATACTCGGTATGCACTAAATAGATCGACTGCACGCTCGCGACTGGCAACATGATAGGCGATGTGTATCGGGATATGGTTTTCTATAACTAAAAACACCTCGCCGCGATGTCCCTTTTCAGCATCTGCAACTTTCTGAGTTAAACGATCTAAGGCCTCATTAGACACCCAGCGGCTATGCAAGAGAGGTACAAACAAGGCTTGACGCCACCACCGTGCAAAGCTTGGCGTACTCACCACATCATGACCTTCAGCAACATTTGGATGAGCAGTTGTAGAATCAGTGTTAAAAGGTGGCTTAGCGTGTGGCTGTGATGGATCTTGCGATGTATGCTGCATAAGACGTCTTACCTCAACCTTTATTTATCATGTTAGCTATCGTAAAACCAAACTGGACTTACCTAAGAGACCGTTTAACTCACTATTTAGTCATTAGACATTTCGTTATTAAACATTTAGTTATTAAACATTGAAAACTACCAGGACCCACCAGCGCCGCCACCGCCGAAGCCGCCACCTCCTCCACCGAAGCCGCCGCCACCAAAACCACCGCCTCCGAAGCCGCCACCGCCGCCTCCCCCAAAGCCGCCACCGGGGAAAAAGACCACGCCGCCACGTCGACGCCCCCCTCTACCGCCTTTGCCGCCTCCTTTACCACCGCCAGAACCGCGCGATATCAAAAACAACCACAAAAATACCGCTAAAAATAGGGTCATTATCAAGCTACTACCACCACTAAGCGATAATAAGACAAAGCCGCCAGTTGACACTAAAGAACCGAGTATACGACCGAGTACAGCCGTTAAAAATAAGCCAAAAATTAAGGCAATCAAAAACGTGCCAAATAATGAAGGCGCTTGTGAGTCCGCAGACTGCGCTTGACTACGCTCTTTGGCAAGCTCATCAGACTGGGCTAAAATATCTGGGTCAGCGACCAGTCGCTCTTCGATACGATTGATCCCTTTAATCAGACCACCGGTATAATCACCTTGCTTAAAGGACGGCATAATCTCGTCATCAATCACTCGATTTAACACCGCATCAGGTAACACGCCTTCTAAGCCATATCCTGATAAGATATACATTTTACGATCATTAACCGCGACCAGTATCAATAGACCATCATCGGTATCGGCATTACCAAGCTTCCATTTATCGGCCACCTCTAAGCTATATTGGAAAATATCCATGCCATTGGTCGATGGTACAGTAACTAGGGCAGCTTGAGCCAAGCCTTGCTCATAGATATGACGCAATCGTTGACTGAGCATTTGCTTTTCTTGAGGGGTGAAAATCTTCGCCTGATCCACCACGGGAGAGTTCAGAATAAGCTTATCGCTATCGACACTTTGCGCTGTAGATTGACGAGGTTGACCTGTCGGTGCGGCGCTTGATCCTTGCTGGCCTCCTTCGGTATCGGCTTCAGCAACCGCTTCACCGATATCAGATTCGCCAAAGTTGGGTAGGTTGTCCCTAATGGCGTCATTACCCAATACAGCATCGTTTATCGCTTCATTTTGCTGGCCTGCTTTGGCAATGGCGACCATATCTTCGACACTTTGATCGCCAAAGCGTTGCACAGCTTGCGGTGATGACGAACTGCTATTATCACTGGTCTCAGCAACACTCATGGGGACCGTTAGGAGACTGGCACCTAATATTGTGAGTACTGACAAGCTGTGTTTTAACGTCTGCATGTTCGTTTTTACCACCTTAATTTATAACATTCGTGTTTAACATTTAGGATCTAAATTATTTATCTTAATAAACTTATGGCTTAATAAACTTATAACCTATTAAACTTAGAACCTATTAAATATATCAATGAATCATATTAGCGACTAATGCATCAATGCCCTTCTCTAGTCCTAATGCGTAGTCATTCTGACGAAAAGCAGGGGTTATTTCAGTGTCGATTACCCCTTTTACTTTACAATCAGTCAATGTATCTTCAATATCAAGACCTGTTAATAGGTGTAGTCTTTTATCATTTTTTGCGACTAATAAACGAGTGCTGTCACTGTCATAATAAAGACAGTGACAACCAAAGCAGACCTATTGCGTTGCCTTTTAAACACTAAAACCCCTTCACCAAAATCAATTTCAATACTAGCAACTATTCGCCAAAGTCGACTTTAGGCGCTGACGATATTGCCTCTTCATTCTCAACGCTAAAGTTAGGCTTAGTGTCCATACCAAATACTTTGGCGGTAATATTGGTGGGAAACTGGCGCACAGTAGTATTGTAGCCTTGAACTTCTTGGATATAACGGTTACGAGCGACAGTAATACGGTTCTCAGTACCTTCCAATTGTGCTTGCAAATCTGCAAAACGTTGATCGGCTTTAAGCTCTGGATAACGTTCAGAAACTGCCATTAACCGAGACAAAGCCCCTGTCATCTCAGCTTGAGCCGCTTGATAGTTCTCCATCGCTTGTGGGTCATTTAATACTTCAGGTGTCAATTGGATACTTCCCGCTTTAGAACGAGCTTCTGCAACATCAGTAAAGACATCTTGTTCGTGTTCAGCATATTGTTTGACCACTTCGACTAAATTGGGCACCAAATCATCACGGCGTTGATATTGGTTTACCACTTCCGACCATGCAGCAGTAACCTGCTCGTCTTGTGCTTGCAAATTATTATACCCACAGCCTGACAAACTCACGGCTGATGTACCTAATACCATTGATAATACAAGAGGCTTTAAGACTGATTTACGAGACATGACTACTCCAAATTTTCATAAGATAAATATTAATGTGTTTAAAAATGCCACTATCCTTTTATTTTATACCTTTAAGCTTAGCAAACCATTCCTTGAGTTTAGCAAACCTCTCATTTTCTACAAAATAACGAGTTCAACTTACCCATGACTAGATAGGATATTTGATATGAGTACATGAACCATACCACACCATTTAGCTAAACCACATTAACAGGTAAATGACATTAAAGAGAAAAAAAGTAAAAAAATACTAAAAAGATAGCAAGTTGCTTTTGATTTTACTGTGGAATGGGGTGAAAGCACAATGTTTACAATTTTTTGTTACCTAATTACAACTCCAAACTATAAAAATTACTAATCGTACCCACGATTTTATTCATTTTTTTATTAAATTTATTTTCAAACACTCAAATTTCCACAATAAAGTTAATTTGTGATAAAAAATAATCTGGTAATTTTAAGATTTTTATGGCAAATTGCAGTTACTAAGATATACGTTTGTGTAACATTTAGCCAAGTTAACTTACAATCATCTTTTCCTGATTCGTAATAGTGCAGATGTTTTATCATCTAACTACTTGGATTAAATGGCATATTTTTTGCTCTGATTTTTCTATGACATAACCACTGTACACTCATTTTAGTATTGCTATTGAGTGATACGTAGGTCTCTCAATCTGTTAACACTAGGAAAAACACTATGGAAGGCATTGTTAGTACTTTAAACAATATCATTTGGAGCCCCGCTCTCATTTATCTCTGCTTAGGGGCAGGTTTATTCTATTCCATTCTAACCCGTTTCGTTCAAGTTCGCCTATTTGGTGAAATGTTCAGATTGTTATTTAAAGGTAAGCCTGATAATGATGGTATTTCGTCGTTTCAGGCCTTAGCGGTCTCACTCGCTGGCCGTGTTGGTATGGGTAACATTGCCGGTGTGGCGGCTGCCATCGGTTTTGGTGGTCCTGGCGCTGTATTCTGGATGTGGATCGTTGCTTTTTTGGGCGCATCGACTGCTTATGTAGAATCGACGCTTGGTCAGATTTATAAAGAGCGTGATGTTCTCACTGGTGAGTACCGTGGTGGTCCCGCTTATTACTTTGAAAAAGCCTTGGGTCAAAAGTGGTACGGCATTTTATTTGCTATTTCATCCATTATCGCTTGTGGTGTCTTCTTACCCGGTGTACAGGCCAACGGTGTTGTTAATGCTGTCGCGCAGGTCGCAGGTGAAGGCTCAATGATGACCCTAATGGGCATGGACGTGGGTACAACGCGTTTGATTGCTTTAGCGATTATTTTACTCGTGCTTGGTTTCATCATCTTTGGTGGTATTAAGCGTATTGCGAAATTCACAGAATACGCGGTACCCTTTATGGCGTTAGGCTATATTGTTTTAGCGCTACTCATCATGTTCACCAACTTTAGTAAAGTACCTGAAGTATTCGGTATGATTATTAGTGATGCCTTTACCGCGCAAGCTGGTTTTGGTGCTGCTATCGGTTGGGGTGTTAAACGTGGTGTTTACTCTAACGAAGCTGGTCAAGGTACTGGCCCACATGCCGCTTCAGCTGCCGCCGTAGATCACCCTGCTCAGCAAGGTTTGGTTCAAGCATTCTCAGTCTATGTCGATACCTTACTGGTGTGTTCTGCAACCGCGTTTATGATCTTATCAACAGGTATGTATAACATTCAGGGCACATTGCCTGATGGTCAATTCATTGTACAGAATGTCGCCGCTGATACAGAAATTAGCTCTCCCTCATTCACTCAAATGGCAATGGAATCAGTGTATGGTACATTCGGTGATTCATTCATCGCTATCGCCGTATTCTTCTTCGCCTTTACGACTATCCTAGCCTACTACTATATTGCTGAAGTGAATATTTCGTACTTAACTCGCTTTATGGGACGTGGCATTAGTAAAGTGGGTCTGTTTGCCGTTAAAGTGGTCATTATGATCATGGTTGCCTACGGTGCGCTAAACACTTCAGGTTATATCTGGGGACTTGGCGATGTGGGTGTTGGTCTGATGGCTTGGTTGAACATCGTTGGTATTATCATTGTGTTCTTCGTAGCTCGTCCTGCACTTGATATCCTTAAGGATTACGAGGCTCAATTAAAAGCGGGTGGTGGTACTACGGCTAAGCGCTTTGTGTTTAATCCTGCTAAGTTTGGCATTAAAGGTGCCACTTACTGGGAAGAGCGTCATCGTGATGCTGAAGCTGTTAAACGTGACGATGTTGTAAAATAATGGGTTATAAATAATAGAGCTCAAATGATGCGGTATAAATATAATATCCGTCATATTTAATAGACCTTGTTTCTATTATAAATGTTAGGGCGTGTGGAACATTCGCAAATTAGCACTGCTGATAGCTAAAATCGTTCCAGACTAGGCGCAAACTGACGCTAATGTTTAGACCTTGGCTAGGTTTGTAACAACGTCTGGGGCGATTTTAGCATCAGCCCGAAGGGGCGGGACTCATTTTTGCCAATATATGGCGGCTTTTAAAAATTTAGGGTTCTAACTTAGAATGACTAAGCGTCAAAAATTTCACTGCATATTGACTAAAAAATAGTCTCCGCCAGTGCCATGGTCGAATGTTCCACACGCCCTAAGGCCCTAATATTTAAAACCATGTTATTTTAAGAGCCTCTTATTAAGGCTTTGTTAAAACCTTGATATAAGACTCGATATAAGAAAAGCCCGATACTGAGTATCGGGCTTTTTGATTACCTTAAGATTGGGTTATGTTTGAGCAATAGATCCCATGATCCTGACCTCGTTTAACAAGGATAGGTTATTTTTTGAAATGGGATTCATTTATGCCGGCTAAGCATTAGGTTATAGAAAGCATTATGCTACACTAACTGTTTTTAAATTAAATAATCTTAAATGAAATAGCACTTATTCATTTAAACTGATTCATTTAAACTGATTCATTTAAACTGATTCATTTAAATTAGTGCCGACGCATCATTTTGAATAATGCCGACTGCTAATTATTTATTCGCTTGCACTATATTGGTTCAAGAGACTCAATAAATACTTACTAGTCGCATTACACATTCAAATATATAACTTCAGTAACTTACGTAAGTCCTAATAAATGGAATATCACCCCTACTCTAAAGTAACCAATTTAAGCATGACCTATTAACCTACTGTATAAGAATGCGCTATGACCACCTGCTCACACCCCGAACATAACGAAAAGCCCAATACCCAAAATGCCAACTCAGACGCACCTGAGAAAAAAGAACACAGTCCTGATAATTTTAATCTAGTGCCACCTTCAGAGTTCCCCTTTAAAGAGCAACAGCTCACCGTTCGTGACCGTATCACTGAGCAATTAGCACAGCGTATTTTGATGCTTGATGGCGCAATGGGTACACAAATCCAAACCTTTAAGCTACAAGAGGCGGATTATCGTGGTGAGCGATTTGCTGATATTGAGCAAGATGTACAGGGTAATAATGATTTACTAGTACTCACTCAGCCAGAGATTATCAAAGGCATTCATCGAGACCATCTGGAAGCGGGTGCCGATATTATCGAGACCAATACTTTCAATGCTACCCAGATTTCTATGGCCGATTATGCCATGGAGCACTTGGTCCCAGAGATTAACCGAGAAGCCGCTCGCCTTGCCCGCTCGGTTGCTGATGAATTCACGGCTGAACATCCTGATAAACCCAGATTTGTGGCGGGTGTTATTGGCCCCACGTCTCGCACCTGCTCACTCTCACCTGATGTCAATGACCCTGCCTATCGAAATGTGACCTTTGATGAACTGGTCGATAACTATACTGAAGCGTTATACGCCCTAATTGAAGGCGGTATTGATTTGGTTTTAATCGAGACCATTTTCGATACACTCAACGCCAAAGCCGCTATATTTGCAGTAACCGGTGTGTTCGAAACCATCGGATTTGAGCTGCCGATAATGATATCGGGTACGATTACTGATGCGTCTGGTCGTACGCTATCTGGACAGACTGCCGAAGCGTTTTACAACTCGATTCGCCATGCCAAGCCTTTATCTGTAGGTTTTAACTGTGCCTTAGGTGCTGATGCCCTCAAGCCACATATCCAAACCTTATCGGATATAGCCGACACTTATGTCTCTGCTCACCCTAATGCGGGCTTGCCGAACGAATTTGGTGAATATGATGAGACACCTGAGGAGACCGCTGCCCTGCTTGATGGCTTTGGTAAGTCAGGACTGCTTAATATCGTCGGGGGCTGTTGTGGTACTCGCCCTGAGCACATCAAAGCTATCCACGATGTGATGCAGCAGTATAAGCCGCGTGAAATCCCAACTATTCCATCCGCCTGCCGTTTATCTGGCTTAGAGCCTTTTACCATCAATCAAAACAGCTTATTTGTCAACGTTGGCGAGCGTACCAATGTAACAGGCTCGAAGAAATTCCTACGCCTAATCAAAACCGGCGAATTTACCGAGGCTTTAGAAGTTGCTTTAAACCAAGTGGAAGGCGGCGCTCAAATCGTCGATATCAATATGGATGAGGGCATGCTCGACTCCAAAGGGGCGATGATTCACTTCTTAAACTTAGTCGCAGGCGAGCCTGATATTAGCCGTGTACCATTGATGATTGACTCCTCAAAATGGGACATTATCGAGGAGGGCTTAAAACGTACTCAGGGTAAAGCGGTCGTCAACTCAATCTCCTTAAAAGAAGGGTATGAAGAGTTTGTCGAACGTGCCAAGCTATGCATGCGCTATGGTGCTGCGGTCATTGTTATGGCATTTGATGAAGATGGTCAGGCCGATACGTATGAGCGCAAAATCGATATTTGTAAGCGCAGTTATGACATTTTAGTCGATGAAGTTGGCTTCCCGAGCGAGGATATCATTTTTGACCCCAATATCTTTGCCGTCGCCACGGGTATCGTTGAGCACAACAACTACGGTGCTGACTTTATCAACGCCACAAAATGGATCACTGACAACCTACCTAATGCGATGGTATCAGGGGGCGTATCAAACGTCTCGTTTAGCTTCCGTGGCAATCCAATTCGTGAAGCCATCAATGCCGTGTTCTTATATCACGCCATTAAGGCGGGCCTTACCATGGGTATCGTCAACCCTGCGATGTTAGAGGTGTATGACGAGATCCCTAAAGAAGCCCGTGATGCCATCGAAGATGTGATGCTCAACCGCAATCAAGGTGACAGTGGACAAGATGCCACCGAACGCTTAATGACCGTCGCCGAAGGCTATGTGGCTGGCGGCAAAAAGAATGATGGCACCGTTGACTTATCGTGGCGTGAGCAGTCGGTTGAAAAACGCATCGAGCATGCGCTAGTCAAAGGTATCACCACCTATATTGATGAAGACACGGAAGAAGCACGACAAAAATATGCCAAACCGTTAGAGGTCATCGAAGGACCCTTAATGGACGGCATGAACGTAGTTGGGGACCTATTTGGTGCCGGTAAAATGTTCCTGCCACAAGTGGTCAAATCCGCCCGTGTTATGAAACGCTCGGTGGCGGTCTTAAACCCCTATATCGAAGCTGAAAAAGTGGAAGGTGAGGTCAAAGGTAAGGTGGTCATGGCGACCGTCAAAGGCGACGTACACGATATCGGAAAAAACATCGTCGGCGTGGTACTTGGCTGTAACGGCTATGACGTTGTCGACCTTGGGGTGATGGTACCTTGCGATAAAATTCTCGACACGGCCATAGCGGAAAAAGCCGATATCATTGGTTTATCTGGGCTCATTACCCCAAGTCTTGATGAAATGGTGTATGTCGCCAAACAAATGCAAGAGCGTGGCATGACCCTACCGCTAATGATTGGCGGCGCCACCACTTCTAAAGCCCATACCGCGGTCAAAATCGAACCCCATTATCAAAATGATGCAGTGATTTACGTCACCGATGCCTCACGCTCTGTCGGTGTCGTCACCAAACTGCTATCAAAAGAACACCGAGTCGATCTGATTAAAGAGACCCGTGAAGAGTATGAAAAAGTACGTCAACGTCTGGCAAATCGCAAACCTAAAGCGGCTAAATTAAGCTATGCCGAAGCGATTGAACAAGGCTTTCAGTTTGATTGGGCAGACTACACGCCTCCCACACCAAACCAGCAAGGGCAAGTCATCCTAGACGACTACCCTATCGTCAACCTACTGTCTTATATTGACTGGACGCCCTTCTTTATCTCATGGGGCTTGGTCGGTAAATATCCTAAAATCTTTGACGATGATGTCGTAGGCGCCGAGGCCAAAGACCTATTTGGTAATGCCAAAGAATTACTCAAACGCTTCATTGATGAAGGATTGGTCACCGCCAAAGGCGTGTTTAAAATCATGCCGGCCAAGCGTACCGCACCTGATACAGTAACCGTGTACGATAAGCCCATTAATGAGGGCGGTCAGCCAACTCATGTGTTCGAGCACTTACGCCAGCAGTCTGACAAAGCAAGTGGCAAACCGAACTTTAGCTTGGCAGACTTTATCTCTCCTTTGGACGATCACACCGACTATTTGGGTGGATTTACCGTCTCTATTGAAGGTGCTCAAGAGCTATCTGACAGCTTTAAGGAAGCGGGTGACGACTACAACGCCATCATGGTTCAGGCTTTATGTGACCGCCTTGCAGAAGCCTTTGCTGAGCATCTGCATGAATTGATTCGTACCCAATATTGGGGCTATCAGCCAGAAGAACAGCTGACCAATGAAGAGCTAATTAAAGAAAAATATGTGGGTATCCGCCCTGCCCCCGGCTATCCTGCCTGCCCTGAACACACTGAAAAGGGTAAGCTATTTGATTGGCTCGACACCCAAAACGCCATCGGCACTTATCTGACTGAGAGCTATGCGATGTGGCCAGCATCTTCGGTTAGTGGCTTCTATTACTCACATCCTGAAAGTGTTTATTTCAATGTCGGTAAAATTGACCGTGATCAGTTAGAGGACTACGCCAAACGTAAAGATTGGGATATGAAGACAGCTGAGAAATGGTTAAATCCGAATTTGGCATAGGTGTTGGTTAGATTTTTCTATCCTATTTTTGAAGCAGGATTGGCTTTTGTAGCTAATCCTGCTATCCGCTTGTATCTTGGCTTGCACAGGGGCGGTCGCTAATAGCAAGTGTCGTTCCTGACTCAGCGATAACACCCCTTCCTAAGCGTCCGCTACCCTGTGCTATACCAAGTATACCCGCTACTATCAGGGCTAGCGGTCACATCGAGTTCTTGCTGGTATTTATCGTGATTTGAGTTTGGCTATCTTTAAAGCGTGGGTTTTACCTTATGAATAAAATAAGGTCTGATATAACGCTTCGATATCATCGAATTTCACGAACTGACCTTTATTAATCGTTCGAATATTAGGGCGTTCGGCTTTAATACCACTGGCATTACCTTTTACGTGTTTGGCAACTTTGGTATTCTCTATACCTGTTAATGGCTCTCCTGCTTTACCCCCATAATAATAAAATGAGCATAACTCTAATGAGTCCTCATCGAACACTACCCAAATAACACATCCCGAAGGCTTAGACGCTAAATTGATATGCACTTTTTGATTAGAAGTTTTACCACCTAGTTTTGATGCTTTTAGTTGAATATGACGAAGGATATTATTATTCTCAAGCACTATATCGTACCCAGAATTGTCAACCTCAGCCTTCAAAACCTCTAATTGACAGTCCCCTCTTTTCCAAGATATTTTGAGCATCTCACTAATAAATAGGTGCTCTATTAATTTTTCTCGATAACTTGAATGTATAGTGTGTCTACTCATATATCTTTTCCCTAGCCGTAGGGTGCACCGTGCGCACCATTGGAACATACGATTTATCACACCCTTATTAATTTAATTGGTGCGCGGGGCGCACCCTACTTCAACTTAGATAAGAAGGAAGATAGTTTGGAGTTGATTGAATCATATTTTTGTAGTCGAGTTTGGAAGTGGGATTAGTTATTGTAGCTAATCATGCTTTCGATTCTATCTTGCAGTCTCGTAGGGGAGGAAATTAAAAGCTAGTATCGTTTCTATTAACTTGATATAAGCAGGGATAAAGTCAGACCCTGACTCACTACAGCCGATTAGAAAATATATTATTTTGCAACTTCTTGCTAATCACCTATGAAATAGTGAAATCACAAGTCTATCTACTGCACTTTAGGATAGTACTGCCCCCCTCATATCTTGGTTTGCACTGGAACTAGCGGTCACATGATGTTCTTGCTAGTATGTATAATAGAATTTATTACTTTCATAAATACTGCAATTAAACTTTGTCATTAAAATTTGTTTTATTAACCTCATCTAATATAAAGGATTATCTTGATGAAAAACCTCGCTGTTAAAGTAAGTGGCAACATAATTAGTGAGTTATCCGAAAAAGTTCCTAGCTATACATTTGCTATTAATGAAGTTTTAAAGAATAGTTATGATGCTTGCGCTACAGAAGTAGAAATCACATATAATATTGATACCCATATTTTAGAAGTTCATGATAACGGTCATGGTATGTCTCTAGACAACTTAGAATCTCTATTTCATATAGCTAAGAGCTCTAAGCGTTATGGAGAGATAGTCTGCGGTGATAGGTATCAACAAGGTGAAAAAGGTTTAGGACTATTAGCAGTTTTTAAATTTGGTAACTCAGTATCTTGGAAAACTACACATGAGTCTTATAGCGAAATTTTAGAGCTATCAGTTGAAAGAGATAAGTTAATTGAACTTGAAGAAATTACTGATTATATTATTCCTATTAAGACAAAGGATAAAGACAGAGCTTTTACTGGTACTTTATTATCAATAGATTGCAGTCAAGATGATGACCTTGACATGATCGAAAGTTTTTTTAAATCTGATATTAATACTAAAAAATTTATAAATCTCTTCCACGATAGTAGCATCATAGTAACCTTTAAACTGGTAGAAGCTCTAAATAAAGAAATAAAATCTAACAAAACATCACTCAATAAAGCTATGAAGAATAGTGATAAACTATCTATTTTTGATATTGAGTTTGATTCAAATAAAAGTTCATTGGTAACTTTTAAACAAGGTTATAATACTACTCAAATTGAGTTCACTAAAAAAACGCTACCTAGTAACACTTCGTTACAAGCTAATTTCAAAATACTTAGCTTAAAAGGTTCGGGTGTTAAGAATGTTGACTCATTATTTCATTTAGTTCGCAGTAAACAATCTAGTTTACGTCCTTTGCTATATATTAATAAAGTACTATTCAATAACTACGATTTATTTAACCCTGAAATTTCACGTGCAGTACAAAGAGGGAAGTCTTTACCGCAGATTATAGGATATTTAGACTTAGTTACGACAAATCCTAAGATATCATTTAATCCTGATAGAACTAAATTGATAGAAAACTCTGTTGTTTCTGAAATTGAAAGTTATCTTTTAGAGTTAAATCTATTTATCCAAGAAGAGGCTTCAAAACTACGTAAGAATGGATCTCCTATAAGTCAAGATAATAGCTCTTCTGATGGTAGCTCTTCTAATAATAGCTCTTCTGATAATAGCTCTTCTGATAATAGCTCTTCTGATGATAGCTCTTCTGATGATAGCTCTTCTGATGATAGCTCTTCTGATGATAGCTCTTCTGATGATAGCTCTTCTGATGATAGCTCTTCTGCACATAATAAGGCTTATATTAATTTACATTACAAACAAAAAAAGTATCGATTTTATTTTTCTACGAGCTTGAATAATCTCGATAGATTTATCAAAGAAGCGATTAATGAGGATGGAAAACCTATACCACGTAGTAAGATTAAAACTTATGTTGATGGAACACCTACAGACTCTGATACAATTGAAACAGTTACAAATTCATGTATTAAAATATTAAGCTTTAGATACGTTGAAAATAATGAGGTGATATGTAGCTCAGATGAATTGAAACTAGTTTTCGAACAAATAGATACTAAATTAGATGGGAAACCTTCTGAACAGTTTTTAATAAAACCTATAGGCATTAAATACACTGTCACTTTACCGACAGTAGGTGAGTTGATTCACCAAATAAACACTCTATGGAAGAAAGATAAGGAATACAAAGTCATTATCGCAAGCTCCTTAAGAGTTATCTTTGATTTAAGTTGTTTATATTTAGAAGAAAATATTGAGGGTGTAGATGAAAGTCTTAATTTAAAAAAGTATAGCAAACTAGAGGTGAAGGTTAAAAAAGCAGTTACAATAATAAAAGACCATATGACCTCAACGGGTAGTACTTATTCGCAAAGATTAACTTTACGCCATACTACTTTAGTAAATATATGTGAACCTTCTGATTTTGAAGCTATGGTGAGGAAGTCGAACCTAGGTTCTCATGGTGCTACTGATAAGCTTTCAAATGATGATATTGAGAGTATTGCTAGGTACGCAGGTTATTTTGCCCAACTTGTTGATGCCTATCTAAAAGATAAAGGCTATATTTAAAATGAATATATCATTTCAAGACTACCGGAAAAATGACATACATGGTGCTAGTCTATACCCTGCAACGATGATTGCACCTGTCCAAAATTTAGTTATGAAGAGTATTTTTGAAGCAGATACTATTCAAAGCATCTATGATCCTTACCATGGTTCTGGTACATCTCTTTATGAAGCTCTTAAAATTAATAATAACTGTTCGGTTTATGGTTTTGATATCAATCCACTAGCTCATCTTTTAACGTTCATAAAGTTAAAAGGAGTAACAAATAATATACGTAATGATATTTCTGAAATTGAATATTTACTATCTATTTCATCAACCCCTGATTTTGAGTTCCAAAACATTGAAAAGTGGTTTAGAAAAGATATTATATCAAGTTTATCTCAAATTAGATGGGCCATTATTCAAACAAAAAGTAAGCGTAATAGGCTCTATTTCTGGTCTATATTTTCAAAGTTAGTTAGAAAATACAGTAATACACGCTCTTCAACGTACAAGTTACATATTAAAAAGCCTGAAGATATAGCTAGAATGAAGAATAATGTGCTTAGAGACTTTTTAGCTGAGATAAAACTCCACGCCGATAAGTTTTATGTAAAATCTAAAAATGTATATTTGATTAAAGGCGACGTACTTGAATTTGGTCATAAAATTGCACCTAGCTCAATAGACCTTACAATTACTAGTCCACCGTATGGTGATAACCAAACGACAGTAACCTATGGGCAATTTTCATCCTTATCACTTTTTTGGATTGATAAGAAAGACCTAGAACTTGAAGGTTGGGAGCTGGATAATTATTCAATAATAGATCGCAAGAGTCTTGGTGGAAGTAGTAAGAACCAGTTGAGTAAATTAGGTTTTAAGCTTATTGAACCTTACTTGGCCAATATAGCCAAACCGAAGCAAACTAAGATAATAAACTTTTTTGCTGATTACTTTTTGTCTCTAGATCACATTTGTGAAGTAACTCGAAAATACATAGTAATGACCTTAGGTAATCGCACAGTAGATGGTGTGAACATCGATCTAACATCAATAACGTCTTCATACTTAGAATTAAAAGGCTTTAAAAACTTACAACTATTAGATAGGGATATACCCAATAAACGGATGGCTAGAATCATCTCTTATAATGAGGGTGTGGCAGTAAAATCGATGAATAAAGAGTATGTGGTAATTCATAAAAAAAACAGCCATAACCATACGAACGATAGCTTTGCTTCAAATATATTAAATTCATTATAATAGTCTCGGTAGGGTGCGCCTCGCGCACCATTCATAATAAGAAAGATACGCGTAACATTCCCCTACCACCTACTCTAAACTTGTCGCAAAACTATCGGGGTACTCAACCTCACCACTCCCCCAATCCGCTGGATAACTGCCCTCTTTTATCAATCTATGAAAACTTGAATACGGCCAATCTACAACGTTGTCTACCAATCCATGCTTAACGGGGTTGTAATGTAAATAATCAATGTGTGTGATTAAATCTTGCTCGTTGCGTATCTGATGTTCATAAAACCGCCTTTGCCAAATGCCTTTTTCATTTCTCTTTATTTTTGACGCACTTAATTTATCATGGGCTAGGTGATACTGCGGACACGCTTGTGTAGTGAGTCGCTTAATCTGCGACCATCGCATACTAAAATTCGCATCATCAATTGGCAATTGCCAAATACAATGCAGATGGTCAGGCATTTGCACCCATGCCAATATCTCAAAAGGATATTGTTGCTGAATGTGTTTAATGCTTTGTCTAAATGCGTGCAGAAAATTGTTATTACACAGTATTTTTCTACGTTCATACGCCACTATCGTAAAAAAGTAGATGCCACCTTGAGCGTTAGAGCGTATATATCGTGGCATTATTTTTACCATTGTTTTTTATGAATTGGTGCGCACGGCGCACCCTACGGGAAAATCAGCCTGATGTTAGGTTGTTTTATGTAGGGTGCGCCCCGCGCACCATTTTTTATCAATTTATAAGAGCAAATCATATAGTTAAGCTATTACAGCCTAACCCTGCCTTAGGTGCGGTTTAGCCCTGATAGTAGCGGATATCCTTGGTGTAGCACGGTGATGCAGGCGCTTAGTAAGTGACAGTATCGTAACGCAGGAATGGCGCTTACTTTAGCGACTGCCGCCGTGTCAACCAAGATAGAAGCGGATAGCAGGATTAGCTACATAACCAACTGATAATTAGAGCGCTAATATCCCTTATTTACCAACGCTTCAACCTTGGCGCATCCTGCTTCATATTGAATATCGCACGTTTTTTGATACATCTTTTTGGCAAGGGTATAATCTTGCGCGACGCCAATACCCTTCTCATGCATTTCGGCTAATCTGTAGACGGCTTCTGGGTAGTCATCATCGGCAGCTTTTTGATAATAGCTAATAGCCGTCTCATAGTTTTGCGGCACGCCTAGCCCTTGCTCATATAACTCACCCAATTTATATTGGGCACCGACATAACCTATCTTGTCTGATTTTTCAAACCAATCAATAGCATGGTCATAATTCTGAGTGACCCCTTCACCGTTTAAATAAATCAAACCAAGGTTGTATAAAGAGATGCCTTCGTTGTGTATAGCCGCTTTGTAGTACCACTCCCTTGCCTTACTATAGTCTTGAGGCACGCCTTCCCCTTCTTGATACATCACGCCGAGGAAATGTTGCGCGCCTGCATCGCCTTGATCGGCAGCTTTGTTAAACCAGTGTAGCGCTTTGTCATAGTCTTGCTCGACCCCACTACCCGATTTGTACATCATGCCAAGGGCAAATTGCATACCCACATCGCCTTCATTGGCAAGCTTTGTAAAGGTTGCGACACCTGTATCAACATCGGTTGTGCTGTCTGAATGGAATATTTGCTGGGTCGCCACGTGCTGTTGAACAAGGACTGGATCCTTCTCAGCATATTTTTGTATTGATGCGTAAACTTCGTTCTGAACCTTTTCACCGTTTTTGCCCTGTAGATTTAACTTGCCTTGGGTGTCTAACGGTTCAGCCGTTCTATCGTCTGTTATAAAACAGTCGCAGTCTTCATAAGCCTTGTAGGCCACTCCTGACAGCGCAAAAATAACCATAACAGTTAAGAAAAACGATTGAGGATTAACGTTTGCCTTTTGGCTAATCGCTTTTAAGTAGTTGCCATTTAAATCGCTAGCAACCTGACCCTTTTTAGACCGGCGACTTGATAGAGACTTGGATAGCAGCTTAGAAAATGACTTAGATCGCGACTTAGATACCGATTTAGATAGTTGCTTTGATAGCGACCGAGATAAAGAATGAAGCCATGGTTTATAGGATGCTTTCTTTTTAAAATCAGATAGGGTCTTTTTTTTATAGTTAAACGTTTTAGTCTTTCTTTTATATAACTTCTTATTCGATTTGATGTTTGATGAGGTTTTTTTAAAGGGCATGCTTTATCTCTGGTTATGGGGCTATTTAGACCTATTAAGCGAGAAGATTTTATTGAGTTACTGAATAAAAACTGAACTATCGCGAAGTATGCAAACGTTGTATTTATGACAAACGAACTCTGCTTAAAACCATTTTAGGCATTTAGGATAGTTACTTTATTGTTTAGCTATAGCTTAACAAATATATCTACTGAGTATGTAAATTATAAGCTAACCCTCACTTTGTCTATAACTAAACGACTAAACCGATACCTTTGGCACACACTCAATCGGGAAATTGACTGAATTGGCTAAGAAGCACATATGATGCGCCTCCTTATGCAGTTCAACCGCTTTATCAATATCTGATTCATCAGAAATCTGGATAGTTGGATTTAAAGTGATTTTGATAAATTGCCCACTACCATTGGCGATTTCTTGCATCATGCCTTGAGGGTTATCTTGATACGAAGCAACGACTATCCCATTCACCGAACATAAATGTAAATACCAAAGCTGATGGCAGGACGCTATCGATGCCAAAAACAACTCCTCCGGATTCCATCTTGATGTATCACCCAAAAAGGCAGGATCAGCAGATGATATGATAGGATGCTTACCTTCAGCATGAATGTCATGATTACGAGTGTAGGACTTATAGCTTGAAGTGCCAGTACCTAAATTACCCGTCCATTTAATTTCGACAAGATAGTGGTGAGTTTTTGACATGCCCATTCCTTTAGTTAAGTGTTCCTTGATTTGAGTATCCTTTGATTTAAGTACTAAGTATGCGCTTACTTAATATGTCAAAGATATCACAATGAGACATCAGGACTTTAAGAATTTAGACCGTTAACTCTATCAAGCAAATATAAGCAAGAAAATTTAACGTTTCTGAGACTTCAACACCCTTACTCTGGCTTCTCAACACCCTCATAGGTTTTCACCCGTCGGCATCTATCCGAGCAATACACCATACTGTCCCAGTTTTTATCCAGCTTTTTGCTCCAGCTAAATTCACGCTGGCAAATGGGACATTCTTTTTTACGGACGTTCTTTTTCTTATGTGCCATAGTATCTCCTACCTATCTCTATTTTCTAACTTCTATTTTCTGTTTTCTGACTGCTGATTAAAACTGTCACCATAGTATCGCTATCTAAATAATAAAAAAAGCTAAGCCATTGCTGACTTAGCTTTTTATTATGTTTACATTGTGCTCAGATAGACACTTCTAACACTAAAAGCGCTTTTTAAACTCTGGAGGTAGGTTTTGTTGTACGTCTTTTAACTGCTTTTCCAAATCCTCTTTGCTTGGCATATTGTTTGGATCTAAGCCAAACGGTGGCATACCACCAGCAGCGTTTCCACTTTGCTTGCCAGCTTTGCTTTTAGCACCACCTCCGCCACCAAATAACGGCCCGCCACCACCAGATGTGCCGCCGCCCATACCAGTCAAGCCTTGCACCGCTTTCATCATTTTACCGAGACCTTCAGGTTTCGACATCATTTTCATCATCTTCGCCATCTGCTTGTGCTGCTTAAGCAGACGGTTTAGGTCTTGAATTTGCTTACCAGACCCAGCGGCAATACGACGCTTACGGCTTGGGTTAATTTTGTCAGGATTTTTACGTTCAAAAGGCGTCATGGAGTTAATGAGCGCCTCCATTTCTTTGACTTTCTCTTCTGGCTTAGCTTCTTCAAGCGCCTCTTTAACCCCGGCACCGCTCATACCCGGAAGCTTGTCCAAGAAGCCAGTCATGCCACCCATATTTTTCATTTGCTGGAACTGGGTGAGTAGATCCTCAAGGTCAAAGTTGCCACCTTTTTGGATTTTCTGAGCCATTTTTTCCGCTTTATCACGGTCAATCTTTTGTTCGACTTCTTCAACCAGACTTAAGACGTCACCCATGCCTAGAATACGCTGGGCAATACGCTCTGGGTGGAACGCTTCTAAGGCATCAAGTTTTTCACCACGACCTAGGAACTTAATTGGCTTTTCAGTAATCGCACGGACTGAGAGCGCAGCACCCCCGCGAGCATCACCATCGGTCTTGGTTAAGATAACACCGGTTAGCGGTAGCGCATCATTAAAGGCTTTGGCAGTATTGGCCGCGTCTTGACCGGTCATCGCATCGACCACAAACAGTGTCTCTGACGGATTGGCAGCCGCCGTTAACGCTTTGATCTCATCCATCATCCTCTCATCGATGTGCAAGCGACCTGCGGTATCGATAATAAGGATGTCTTGATATTGTAGTTTCGCTTCCTCTATCGCACGCTTGGCAATATCAATTGGATTTTCATCAGCGCTTGAATTGACAAACTTAGCATTTACCTGCCCAGCAACTTGCTCAAGCTGTTTGATCGCAGCGGGACGATAGACGTCAGCAGACACCAGCATGACTTTTTTCTTATGGCGCTCTTGTAAGTACTTAGCAAGTTTACCCGCCGTGGTGGTCTTACCCGCACCTTGTAGACCTGCCAGCAAATAAACCACAGGCGGCTTACCTGTCATCTCTAGCTGCTGATTGGCACTGCCCATCATTTCGGTTAATTCATCATAGACAATCTTGACGAATGCTTGACCCGGAGCCAGCTCTTTTAGCACCTCTTGACCCAATGCCTTCTCTTTGACTCGCTTGACGAAATCACGGGTAATCGGTAAGGCAACATCAGCCTCAAGTAACGCCATACGTACTTCACGCAGCGTGTCTTTAATATTGTCTTCGGTCAGCTGACCTGATCCTGAGATTTTGCGTAGGCTGCCAGAGAGTCGTTCGGTTAAGGTATCAAACATAAGGTGGTCTCGATAAAACGTTGGTGAAATTCTTGTCTAACATGCTTTATTAAACTGTTTTAAAACTGTCTTCTAACTAAAGCTGTATTATTAACATCTGTCTTATTAAAACTTGTCTAGTTAACAGATGAAACGTATCTCATTAAAACACTGGTTATAATATAAGGGGTTATAATTTAAATATTTGTCTTAATATAGCGTATTTCAAGTGGCATGCCAATTAAGGGGGCATACCAATTAAGGGGGCATACCAATTAAGGAATAGTGACATGCCAAAACGGCGTTAAACTTAGTGCAATAGTACAGTCGTACCGCTAGTAAATCGGATAAGTCTCGTCAAAAGGGTCATTAAATAAAATGACTACTAACTTTTACCGCTTTGCAATCGCAAATAAGAGTCATTCTATGTTAAATTAGGGTATTATCTTAATATGCCTATACAATCGAATGCGTATCACCGAATATGTACCGTGTCTATACTAATGACGGTACTAATAGGTACGACTGGGCTATCAAAATAACGTATTCATTTATAATCGCATAGAATAACATAGTTAGTATAACAAACATTGCACTGGCTAATTGTATCGTCTGATTGTATGACTCATCGTATTGTTTTTTTGTTTACTTGATATTTGGGGATCAACCGACCGTGTTTCTCGCTTACATCATCGCCCTTATCCTCTATACCCTAGTAAGCTGTCACTTGGTTTGGGCGCTGGTGCGTATCAAACCCATTGCTAAAGGCTTTACGTTAGGGATGCTATTTGTGGGCCTTATAGCACATGGAATCACTTTATATCCCAATATATTCACCATTTATGGTCTCAATTTCAACCTATTTAACACCGCGAGTTTAACCAGCTTTTATTTTATCCTATTTTATATTCTGTTCTGTCTATACCGCCCTATATTAAGCTTGGGCGTCATTGCAGCGCCTACGGCCATTATTGGGCTAACCTTAGGCTTCTTTGGAGTCGCTCCTTATGCCCCCTTGACTGATATTAGCACGGGTCTTGATCTACATATCATTCTATCCATTGCCGCTTATTGTGTGCTGTTAATGGCAGCGGTACAGGCCATTATATTACGGTTTCAAATCCGTGAGCTTAAGCATAAAACCAAACAACGCTTTTGGGTCAATAAGCTGCCCTCTTTGCAAAGTATGGAATCGCTATTGTTTGATATGATACTGGTTGGTTTTAGTCTCTTAACGGTTGCCTTAGCGGTTGGCTTTGTCTATGTCGATGACTTAATGGCGCAGCATATCGCCCATAAAACAGTGCTTAGCCTGTTGTCTTGGTTGCTATTTGGTGGCCTACTCATCGGTCACTGGAGATCAGGATGGCGAGGTCGTCGTGCCGCTAATATGGCAATTCTAGCCTTTATTTTATTAGCAGTCGGCTTTATTGGTAGTAAGTTTGTGCTAGAGATGATTTTATAACGCATAATAATTTAAAACACTAAACACCCATATTCTAACTATACTTTTTAATAAAGCACTGGCGCCAATACCATAAGGGCAACAAACACATCACCCCTAATCCCACGCTTAGCATGAAATGCAGCGTATATCCCAACTGACCTGCAATAAAGCCACTTAATAAGTGACTGCCACCGCTAAAAATAGTCAACAAACATACCTGCGTGGTAAAGTCGCTACCCGCCTTATCATGACGGGCATAATGCATCACCATGGTCAGCATCGCTACCAACGCTAATGCTGCTGAAAAGTGTTCAATACCATTGGCCGCATACGCCCACCAAAATGACACTGTCTGTTCTACCGGCCACATTCCTAACCACTTTGGGTACTCATAACCTATGGCGACTAATACATATAACGCAGTAGTAAACACTTGAAACACATAAAAGACGAGCAACGCTGTATGATGTCGCCACCGCTTTAGTACCCAAGCTGCCACTGCTGCCCCTAATAAGGCCGCTACCGATCCCAGTACACTTGCCCACAGCCCGATACTGGCAGTCGGTATGCTCATATCTACCATCATCGGCTTGACCATGCCACTAGAGATACCATCGACCACTTTAAAGGTTAGCAGCACCATGAGCCATGCCCGCATCTCGGTGTTATGCCAAAAGTAGCCATACTGATCCTGCAAGTATTGCTTCACCGATTTCCTAGATTCAGGTACGTTTGCGGTATCAGTCTTTACATCATCATAAATCTTCGCAGTTTGCGTTGGGTTTTCTGACAAACCATTATTTAAAGAAACCACGTTAATAGGAATGCGCTTGTTCTCTGCATAACGCCAAATCGGTAAGGTGTTTAACAGGATCAGTCCCGCTAAGGCAAAAAAGCTGTAGCGCCACGACCAACTGCCCAGCACCATCAAAAATACACCCCCGCCAATGATAAGCCCTAAACGGTAGCCAATCACTTGCACCGCGTTACCCATGCCCCGATAAGGGTGGTTAGGTACCTCTGACACATTGGCGTGTACTGAGTCTTGTTGTCGTTGATCAAGTGCAATGCTTTGTGACACTTTAACGAAGTCATCGTTCTCACCCATCGATTGAGGATGAAAAGTTTGAGGGTGTGAGGGTTCACGATAAATGGATTGAGGATACAAATCGGGATCAGGAGAATCGGGTTTACGAAAACTCTGACTCGGTACGTCTATTGAGTCAGATACTTTAGACGTGCTGGTTTCCTCAAACCCTTTATCAAGTTGAGTTGTATTAGCCTGTTGCGCTGAGTGAGGGTCATTGTGGCAATTATTGTGAGGGACATTGTGAGAATCATTGTCAGAGTTATGATGAGAGTGATAACGAAAGCTGCTTAATGAGCGGGTCGCTAGACCATCGGCAGCCACATCGTGAGTCGCTCCCGTTAACCCTAATAAAAACAACAAGCCATACATCATCCATAACATCATAGGTGAGCTTAACTGGTACGGATTAAATAATCCGACAATCACCATAATGACCGCTGAAAATAACTGTAGCGGTATTATCCAACTGCGGGAGCGTCCCCATTTAGGCGAGAAATAGCGATCGACAACTGGCGCCCACAAAAACTTTAGCGCCCACGGTGCCAATAAAAGCCCAGACAACCCAATCATTTCCAGTGACACATTATAGTCACGAAGGATGGCAGGTAACGCTTGGGTGATAAACCCTGACGGCATACCTTGGGCAAAATATAGCGTCAACAATACACCAAGCAATGTATAAGGTATATTCTCAGTGCCTTCAGTATTCTCAGTATTCTCAGTATTCTCAGTATTCTCAGTATCTGGAATAACCCCTTCCCCAGATACGGGTTTTGCATTTTCGGTCTTTTGATGGGGGAATTGCATGGCTTTATTCCTGAATATTAGAGTCGTTTTTTCCTCTTATTGGGGTTAACTTGAGGTCATTTAAAAGTAGCTGTTTATAATAGATATTTAAAGTGGCATTTTAAAGTTGTTATTTAAAATAACGATTTGAAGTTGAGCCGCTATAAGTCTTGAGGTGATTGGTACTGCGCTTCCATGTTCCTGATTTGACGTTATAGAATCACCCCATTCTCAACTCTTAATGTAGGCTGTGGCTTTAGCCCAGCATTTTTGATTAAAGGTTTTAATTTGCTTGGCCAAAAGCACCAGCCTACAATGAGTTTAAATAAGTTGAGAACGAGGTAGAATGATCAAATAGTACACAAATAGACTGATTTTGGTTTAAAACGTTATATCAAATGTGCGATAATAGCTGAATATTTATTTGAAAAAAAAACGGTTATGTGGTATAAATACGCCCTTAAAAATTTATCACGTTTCAGCTACCGAATTTTATTATTTAGTGTGGGTCTTCCTTTATTTGTTGTGGCGATTAAAGGGTGTGACCGCTAACTTTCTGTTAACATTTTATTCAAGTTGCAGTCCTATGTGTCCATAGCCGCATTGTGATTCGTTATCTTGAGTAGTATAGACATTTTATATTTGAACATGATTAGCATGTCAAACCAATGTCTTACAACTTTATTAGGAGTCCGTCATGTCTCGAGTATGTCAAGTGACAGGAAAGCGCCCTCAGGTGGGTAACAATGTTTCGCATGCGCTTAACAGAACCCGTCGTCGCTTTTTGCCAAATCTACATAACCATCGTTTTTGGGTAGAATCTGAAAACCGTTTTGTCCGTCTTCGTGTTTCTGCTAAAGGTATGCGTATCATTGATAAGCACGGTATCGACAAAGTGCTTGCTGATTTACGCGCCAAAGGTGAAAAAGTATAGTCATTTAACCGACTAATACGCTTTTTATAAACAAATAGGAAACCATCATGAGAGACAAGATTAAGTTAGTATCGACTGCAGGTACTGGTTATTTCTACACCACTACCAAAAACAAACGTACTATGCCTGGCAAAATGGAAATCAAAAAGTTTGATCCTAAAGTCCGTAAGCACGTTATCTTTAAAGAAGCTAAAATCAAATAATTATTTGAAAGCAGTTGTTTAAAAAACAGTATTTTATAAATAAATTATTTGAATAGTTAGCAAAAAAAAAACGGGTTATCTGATGATAACCCGCTTTTTTTGTCTCTGCGATTTGTGTTTAATTATTTGTGATTAATTAACTGTAATGCTCTGGCTCTTCGTCATATACATTGGCATGCCATTGACTGACTTGCTTTTGCATCACTTCTTGAATGGCAGCATGAATCATTCGGTGACCGATGAATTGCGCTTCATTACCCAAAATATCTTTTACTTTTTCCGAGAAGTTAATGGTCACTAACGGATCTTCCACATCTGAGGAATCTCTTAAGATAATTTGACCTTTTTCATTTTCAATCAGCTCTAGCACCGTTTCTTGAGCAAATCCTTTGCGACGGCGTGTAGAACGCTCGCCAGTCTCGACATCAATGTCGACTTCAACGTTTTCTTTTTCAGTATTAAATACCATGCTTAATTCACCTCATTTAGCATCTGTGTATTTAATAACAATGGACGCTTTGAGCACAAATTTCAAGGTTAATTTGTAGCAATGCGTTGCAAGAGATTTCAAACCATGGTTAAGAGCAGGATAAATTAAGCGCTATTAACGTAAATAACGCAGCTTGCCTAGGGTGAATAGGAGGGCAACAAACATGCCCATCCAATAGGCATTTTTGAGCTCAAAAGTGGGGTCGCGATATTTAAAGGGCAATGCCACAACAGCTACTGCCGTCGGTATAATAATCAGCATCATTAGCCAGTTTTCAAATACGATTAACCAACCTTGCCAGCCCTTGCCTTTACTCAGACCTGCCAGTCCAAGTAGCAAACAGCCAATGACTAAGGTCTTAATCAAGCCTTTAGGGATACCCTTAGGATAAGGATAATAAAACGAATTGGGATCAAATAGTGACACGTTGACTTCCTTAGAACCTATATTTATAGGCTAGCATTAGGGAATTTTTAGATTTAAAGGCACCCGTCAATATTTTAAACAAAGGTGCTTATGTTTAGGTCTGAATAATTATTGAACATCCTACGCAAGCTCTTTTAAAGGTTTGGCTATCGTCTTTTAAAGCAGCGCGTATTAAACTCCACTAACTATAAGTCCCCATAAACCACAGCATCGTCACACAAGATATTAGCCATCCTAGTGTCAGTGCATTGCGGCGCTGGATAGCTAAACCTTTGACTCTGTTCATAATCAGTGCGCCCACCCAAAACCCAAACGGTATGACAATCACAAAAAGTGGTACTAATACCGACGCATGACGTAACACTTCTTGCACAGGATGACCAGCAATAATCCTAAACACATAGCCTGCTAGACTCAATATTAACGCAAATATCGCCAAGCCAATGGTTAGGCTTTTGGGGACTAAACTTGGCTCACTATGGTTTATCTTAGTAGGCTCAAGCTCTGCAGGGTCAAACTCATTAGAGTCTAAGTTAGTGTGGTGCAAGTGGGTATCTTGCATGACGCTATTATTATTAATGCTATTGTTTACAGTACCGTTATTTACAGTGCTATTGTTTAAAGTACCATTGTTTCCAGTTCCATGCTTAGAAGAACTTTCAGTATTATTGGTCATGATGTGTCTCATATAGGCACGCTATAAAAAGGGGCGGCAACGCTAAACTTGCGTTGAACCCACCAGGCTTAGCTCTTTACGCATCTGGTCAATTACTTGCTTATAGTCTGACTGATTAAAAATTGCAGAACCAGCAACGAACATATCAGCACCTGCTTCAGCAATAGCTCTGATATTGTTTGTCTTCACCCCACCGTCGACTTCTAACCGAATATCGCGACCACTGGCATCGATACGCTGACGTACTTGTTTGACCTTATCGAGTGTGCCCTCAATAAATGATTGTCCACCGAAGCCTGGGTTAACGCTCATCAATAATATTTGATCAACTTTATCCATGACATAGTCGAGATGGTGTAGCGGCGTCGCAGGATTGAGCACCAATCCACACTCCGCTCCCCCATCTTTTATCATCTGTAAAGACCTATCCACATGGCGAGTAGCTTCAGGATGAAAGGTAATAATGTTCGCTCCAGCTTCCAAAAACTGCTCAATCATACTGTCAACCGGCGTCACCATTAAATGCACATCGATTGGGGCGTCAATACCATAATCACGTAGCGCCTTACAAATCATACTACCAAATGTCAAGTTTGGCACATAATGATTATCCATCACATCAAAATGAATGACATCTGCACCAGCTTTTAATACGGTTTCGACCTCTTCACCAAGACGCGCAAAGTCGGCCGAGAGGATAGAAGGTGCAATTAGATAATTAGAAGGCGTTAAAGTTGGCTGTGAGCTCATATATTTCTCGTCTGAAAAGCTTATTTAAATAGAATGTATGATACGTTAAAAGGTGCATAACACCCCATGGTCACGGGTCTATATTATAAATTTTTAGAAAACTTAACCTGTTATCCATTAGTTAAAGCGGCGTAATAATGGTGTTCGATGTGGTCGTCAATCACGGTTTGAACGAAATAATAACTGTGATCAAAGTTTCCGTGATAGCGTAACGTCATCTGTTGACCCACTTTTTGACACGCCTGTTGTAACAATTCTGGACGTAGATAGCCATCTTGATAATACTCATCATCAGCCCCTTGATCTACCAAAATGTTGGGATATTGTTTACCGGCCTTTTCAACGGCGGTGACCGCATCATATTGTGACCATACGCTCTCGCCCTGATTTGAGTCTTTACCAAAGTACTCGGCAAAGGCAGGCTTACCCCAATCAGACTGGCTACTCGCACTGATAGGAGCAATCGCTGATACACTGATAAACTTACTAGGATATTTAAATCCAAACATAATAGAGCCATGACCACCCATAGAGTGACCTGAAATACCAATGCTACTTATAGGAAACTTATGGCGGATTAAATCATAAAGTTCTTCAATGATATAGGTGTGCATTTTAAAGTTCTCAGCCCAAGGCGACTGCGTGGCATCGACATAATAGCTTGCTCCCTGACCAACATAATAACGCTCGTCATCTGGGATATCGTCCCCTTTAGGAGAGGTATCCGGCACTATAAAGATCATGCCAAGCTCACTACACTTCTTTTGGTAATGGGCTTTTTGCGTTGCATTATCTGGGCTAGTGGTCAGACCTGATAGAAATAAAATAGCAGGACAGGTCTTACGAGCTAACGCCTCATCGGGCAAATAAATGCTAAAACGCATCTCAGATTTAGTGGTTTCAGAATAATGGGTGTAGTAGTGTTGTTCACCATTAAAGCAGCGGTTATTACTAATAAGTTTGAGATTTGACATAATTTAGTCCTTTTATTTTTTTGGTTAAGGTTCAAGTTTGAAGGTTAATTTGAAGGTTAAGTAGTGCGTTATTTTCAGTCGCCACTTTTCTAGGGGCTATATAGATTAGTTTTTGTAGATTATTTTTTATAGACTAGTGGTCTTAATTTAGTGACCTTGATTTAGTGACCTTGATTTAGTGACCTTGATTTAGTGACCTTGATTTAGTGACCTTAATTTTAACATAGCGCTGATTAACATAGGGCTGAACTTTTAAAAGTAAAACCTCAACATTCAATAAACGTTTGTCACAATAACCTGCTGTCATAAGCTAATAGTTATTTAATACGCTATTTTTATTTAAACAGAAGATGAGTAATAACCTATTAAACATTATTATCTTAACTTAAAACAATATCTTAGCTTAAAACCAGATTTAGGGTTATCATAAGTTATTATTTTTAATGATGTTAATATTCACAAAACTTTGCTTTTTTTTACGATAGATTACTTATTGAATAATTTTGCTACCCGTACGTTAAATTATTGAGATATAAAAGGGAATAAAATAATACCAATAATTCAATATGCTTAGATAATTTGGCCTAATTTTTGCAAGGCTTAACTATCATTTATTTGGCCTTTATATAATGATTAACTCATAAGTTTATTGAGTATGTACCCCATTATTAAATTCAATGATTAATTATTTACTCATGGTCGCCGCATAAGTTCGGCGCTTAGGACTCCTTTTGACTTGGCAATCCACATTACAATTAAGCTTTGACTCAATAGCGCACCGTCAAAAAACACGACTATTCCATCGTTTACATTCAGGTGCGTTAATGGTTCAGCGACCATTGTATCCAGAACCTGAGACTGTACAACAGACTCATTCATCGACTTTAAAAGATTTAACTTCAAGGCATCAGTCTGGTATTTGTCATGTCTACGTTCTGTATCCCCCTGCTGGCATAGCAGATGGTGACCGTCTAACCTTAAAGTTCGATCTTAAATCAGACAGCCATGCCGTTATCACAACACCTGGCGCCGGTAAGTGGTATGGACAACGGCAGTCCATACGAGATTCGGTTGCTGCTGATCAATCTATGCTAAAAACCATGCCAGTTGAATACCGTCCAAATAAAACTCTGCCAATCTCGAGTTCTGTGCAAGCTGAACAACATATCACAGCGACGCTTGAGGATAATGCGATACTCGAATGGCTCCCTCAAGAAAGCATCTACTTCGATTATTCGGTAAGTCATGCTTATAACCGCTTTTATCTTGCGCCTACCGCCAGCTTAATAACATGGGATATTGCGGTATTTGGTCGCCAAGCCTACAACGAGACCTTTGCTCATGGTCAATATAACAATCGGTTAGAGGTATGGCGTGATAAGTCTTTGTTAATCAGTGAAAACACCCAACAGCAAGCTGCATCACGTTGGTTTCAATCTCCACTTGGTCTAAATAATCAGCATGTTCATGGTTCATTGTGGGCAGTACCCAGCAAAAGCGTAATTTCTACCATTCAACAGTCAAACCCCCTAAAGCTCGGTCAATATTTGGATGAGACCCTATCTGAATTACGACAGTTAATCGATGAGCACAACCTTCCTATTGAATGTACCCATAACTATCAAGCTATTAATTGTCGTTATCTGGGTGTGGATGTACGTGCCTGCTTTGAAGCGTTTTATAAAGTACGTGAAGTGCTCCGAAAAAACTGGTACCAACTTGAACCACATCGACCGAGAATATGGGATACTTAAGTTAAAAGTTTGTGTATTCACGTGTAGGCAGTTAAATAATGTCATAAAATGAATCATATACACATGGCAAATACCATTAACTATGTTCTTAAACCTAAGAACCTGTTATTAACCGCTAAAGTTAGGATATTTTGAAAAAATAGCCAATTTTGGGGTGTAAATACAGGGTCTAACATTGATAAAAACAATTAAGCAAGGAATCAACCCATGCAACTAAACCCGACTGAGAAAGATAAATTATTGCTATTTACTGCTGGTATGGTTGCTGAACGCCGTAAAAATCGAGGTGTTAAGCTCAATTATCCTGAAGCGGTAGCGTATATTAGTATGCTGCTTATGGAAGGCGCACGAGATGGTAAAAGTGTGGCACAGCTTATGAGTGAAGGCACGACATATCTATCCGCAGATGATGTTATGGAAGGCGTGCCAGATATGATACCAGACGTTCAGATTGAAGCAACGTTTCCTGATGGCACCAAATTGGTAACCGTGCATAATCCTATCGTGTAGCTGACGAGACTCACAATAGCTAAGACATAATACATGATGGTTTTAATAAATTAACAACTAAGGATTATTATGAAAGCGGGCGAATATAAAATAAAAGCAGGAGAGATGGCCTTAAATGCAGGCCGTAGCGTGCAAACGATAGAGGTTGTCAATACGGGTGACCGCCCTATTCAAATCGGTTCTCACTATCACTTTTATGAAGTAAACGATGCTTTGAGCTTTGATAGAGAGGCGACAAAAGGCTATCGTCTAAACATTTTATCCGGTACAGCAGTCAGATTTGAGCCAGGACAAGCGCGCGAAGTCGAGTTGGTCGCTATCGGAGGTAAGCAAGAAATATACGGCTTTGCTGGTAAGGTAATGGGGGAAGCTAAGGTTGAACACACTCAAAAAACCTCTCAAAAACGTATCGACCGCCGCATCTACGCAGAACATTTTGGTCCAAGTACAGGGGATAAAGTAAGGTTAGCCGACACCGATTTATGGCTTGAAGTAGAGTACGATTTGACCAATCAAATAGACGGCAATCAAAACTCACAAAGAGATAACAAGTCAGCCGACCCATCCAACTCCCCCTCTACACACACCTCTTTATCTTCAACAGACGAATCAATATTAATTAGTGGCTCAGAACATTCTGAAGAAGACGCCAAGACGTTGGCAAATGATAATTCAATACATTCAGACTCCAGCATTAATATCGGTGAAGAGGTCAAATTTGGCGGCGGTAAAGTCATTCGTGACGGTATGGGGCAGTCTCAATTAATGGCTGTTGACGTTGCTGAGACCATTATTACCAATGCCCTTATCGTAGACTATACCGGTATTTATAAAGCGGACGTAGCGCTTAAAGATGGACGTATCAGCGGCATTGGTAAAGCCGGTAATCCAGACATTCAGCCTGATGTGACCCTGCCCATTGGCGCATCAACTGAGATTATCGCTGGGGAAGGTAAAATACTTACCGCCGGTGGTATTGACAGTCACATACATTTCATTGCACCTCAACAATGCGAAACAGCGCTGATGTCGGGTGTGACGACCATGCTTGGCGGGGGTACAGGACCCGCTCAAGGTACGCTTGCCACCACTTGTACACCCGGTGCTTACCATATTCAGAGTATGCTTAAATCAACTGATTCTATACCGATGAATATAGGGCTACTCGGCAAAGGTAATGTGAGCTTGCCTAACCCCGTTGTCGAACAAATTGAAGCGGGTGCCATAGGTCTAAAACTACATGAAGATTGGGGCACCACACCTCAAGCCATCGATAACTGCTTAAGTGTTGCTGATAACTACGATGTGCAAGTGGCCATTCATACTGATACCTTAAATGAAAGTGGCTATTTGGAAAGTACACTTGGCGCCTTCAAAGACCGCTGCATCCATACCTTCCATACCGAAGGAGCAGGTGGTGGACATGCCCCTGATATCCTGAAAGCCATTGGGCAACCGCATGTTCTGCCCTCTTCGACCAATCCAACGCGTCCTTTTACCGTCAATACCATTGACGAGCATTTGGACATGTTAATGGTCTGTCACCATTTAAGCCCAGCAATTGCAGAAGACGTGGCCTTTGCTGAAAGTCGTATTCGTAAAGAGACCATCGCTGCCGAAGATATCTTGCATGATACGGGTGCAATCTCAATGATGAGTAGTGACTCTCAAGCCATGGGGCGTGTGGGTGAAGTCATTATTCGTACTTGGCAGACTGCCAATAAAATGAAAGCTCAACGCGGTCATCTGGCACCAGATGCCTCTGCGCAAACCGAACAAGATGCAGGTCATATCAACCTATCGCAAACTGACTTTAGTGAGGATAATGATAATTTCCGTATTAAGCGCTATATCGCTAAATACACTATCAATCCAGCTATCACCCATGGTATTGGTGATGTGGTCGGGTCGGTTGAAGTGGGCAAATGGGCAGATTTGATTCTTTGGTCTCCTGCTTTCTTTGGGGTTAAACCAGATTGCATTATTAAAGGTGGTTTAATAGCGGCAGCGCCAATGGGCGATATCAATGCCTCTATTCCGACACCGCAGCCGGTTCATTACCGTAGTATGTTTGGCAGCTTCCCTAAAACAGTGGCTCAGACCTGCATTACCTTTATGTCTCAATCTGCAATTGATAAGGGCGTTGCTAATGAGCTTGAGCTTAGTAAAGTTATTAAACCGGTTCACAATATTCGTCAAGTGCGCAAAAGTGATATGAAGCTCAATAGCCACTGCCCAGTTATGGAAATTAACCCTGAAACTTATGAAGTGCATGCTGATGGTGAGCTATTGACATGTGAGCCTGCCGATCAATTGCCTATGGCACAGCGTTATTTCTTATTTTAATGACATCTTATTATTTTAATACCTTAATTTAGTGACCTTAATAAATTCAAAAAGACAATAAGCCTTATGAAAATTTATTCGCAACGCCTTAATGATAATGATTTAACGCCTGAACAATGGTCTTTAATTGAAGAGCAGAAACAGGATAAACATTATCTATGTTTAGACTTTGACAGCCGTCAGCGTAGCCGTTTTAAAGCAGAGACTGAACGTCAAGAATCTGTAGGTATTGACCTACCTCGTACTGAAACCTTAAAAGATGGCTGCATACTATCTACCGCTGATGGAGAGCTTATTCAAATAAAAGCGGCCAACCAAACGTTGGTCTGCGTCACCGCTAACGATGGATTTAACCTAATGAAAGGCGCTTATCATTTAGGCAATCGCCATGTCCCTCTTATGATAACGCCGACTGCCCTCTACTTTGAACCTGACCATGTTCTCGAGTCCATGCTACAAAACTTGGGTTTACAGACAGAGCAAGTACAAGCTCCATTTGAGCCTGAAACGGGCGCTTATAAGAGTGGTCACTCTCATGGCGGTCATTCACATGGCAGTCACTCTCATAGCGGTCATTCACATAATGCCCATAGTCATTCGCATAGTGAAAGCCACTCCCATGACTGACCCTGAAATTGACCAAAATACCGTTAACAAAAACCATGGCGCACATGATGTCACTGGTCGGTTGCTGATGCTGGCATCGAGTAACTTGCCTATTGGTAGCTATACCTATTCGCAAGGTATTGAGCCTGCTATAGAGGCTGGCCTTATTGATGATGAAGACAGTACGTTATCGTTTATGACGGACTATCTAGAGCTGGGTTTATTAGGTTATGAGCTACCGTTATTGGCGTTAATGGTGACAGCGTTGACTGATGACGATGAAGAGTTAGCCAATGCCTTAGCCGCGGACTATCATGCCAGCCGTGAGAGTAAAGAGTTTGTGTATGAGTCGAGCCAGTTGGCGCTTTCATTATCCTCATGGCTGGATGAGGTATTGGTTCTAAACGTTCCTAATCAGCTGGTGATCAATGGATTTTTACCCCTGTTTGCGAACATCAGTGCGCATTGGCGAATAAGTCCAGAACAAGCGATGACCACTTACGCCTTTGGACAAATTGAAAATATGGTATTGGCTGCAGTAAAAACGGTACCCCTTGGACAAATGGCAGGACAACGTATTATTTGGCAATTACAACAGCAGTTGAGCCAATATAGTCCTAACATTGCTGCCGAAGTGCGTCACGTTTACCACCAATATATAGATGATTCAAAGCAATCAAATGATCAGAATATCTTTTATCAATGTTATAACACTGAAGGCTCGGACACTAAAGGCTCGAAAACCGGTCTTGTACAGCGGTCACTAAGCATTTTTTATCAACAGCTAAATATGTCGGCGAATTTACCGAATTTAGCCATGTTGTCTTGTCAGCACGAACGACAATATAGCCGTTTATTTCGCTCGTAATCTTAAAATAATTGAAGCTGTCTACTATGACAACTCTTAAAATTTTGTTTATAAATATAGTCAAAGAAGTCTAAAATGGTTACAAGGCAACCAAGTGCTAGTACTACAGGAGTAGGCTTAACGAGGTTAACGCTATAACCGTTTAGTAGTTCGCTGACTATACAAATGAAGAATAAGGATAATAATTATGGCGCTTACACCCAAAACTCAAAATACTGATAACACTGCCACTTTATCTCCCCTACGTCTTGGCATTGGTGGGCCTGTCGGCTCTGGTAAGACCGCATTGACGTTAAGACTATGCCAACGCCTACGAGATGATATCAATATGGCGGTGGTTACCAATGATATTTATACCAAAGAAGATTCAGAGTTCCTAACGCGTAATAATGCCATGCCAGCAGAACGTATTCGCGGCGTGGAAACCGGTGGCTGTCCTCATACTGCCATTCGTGAAGATGCCTCTATTAACCTATCGGCAATTGCAGAATTACAAAACCAATTCTCTGGCCTTGAATTAATTATCATCGAATCTGGAGGTGATAATCTAGCCGCAACTTTCAGTCCTGAATTGTCAGACTTAACCTTATATGTGATAGATGTCTCAGCAGGCGATAAGATACCGCGCAAAGGCGGCCCAGGTATTATGAAATCTGATTTACTGATTATTAACAAGACAGATTTAGCGCCTTTAGTGGGCGCGTCTCTTGAGGTAATGGCGCGTGATGCCAAAAAAATGCGAGGCGATAAGCCTGTGGTATTTAGCAATATGAAAACCGGCGAAGGCCTAGATGAGATCGTGGCTTTTATCAAAGACAAAGGCATGATAGGCACAGCATAAGATGCTGTAGCTATATAAGTAAACGATGATATTAATTTTAGTGTCAATATTTAATAGTAAGAAAATCGACTTACTTCATTAATTAAGGAATTTATGATGATAACAAAAAACGCTAACTTAATTAAACTTTCCAATAAAACGACTAAATCCGCAACCTTAAGTGTATTAACGCTACTGTCATTACTACCGACACTCGCTTTTGCACACCCTGGGCACGGTTTATTCGTATCAGATGGTTCATTTTTCTCATCGTTATTGGCAGGTTTAATTCACCCATTGACCGGCATTGACCATCTGATGTTAGCACTAGGAATGGGGTTGCTATTTACCCAAATGCAGAGCTTTAAAAAAGGGTTTGCCTCCTTAACTATTGGCCTAATTGCAGGCTTTGCGCTGAGTTTAAGCATGAGTTTAAACAGCACACTTGTTGAAGGCGGTATCGTGCTATCTATCGTATTATTGACGATAGCCCTTATGAGCCGCTACTTTAATCCTGTGCTTAGCGGACACAGCAACGCTTCTTTCAAGACTGTATATAATGCGGCTATTGTTGGTTTTGGTGCGTTAGCCATGTTTCATGGGGCAGCACATGCGCTTGAAGCCCCTACTAACGGTGGAACTACGGGTTTCTTTGTCGGTATGATCGCCGCTATGTTAGCGCTTTACTCCTTTGGAAACGTCATTGCAAACTATCTGAGTACTCATATGCAAAACAGCTTAATCGTTCAGCGTTTCATGGCCGTTGTGGGTTTGTGCGCCGTTTTATTTAGTTAATATTTTACGGATGCTCGCTTAAAAATCAGGACATGTTTAATAAACATGTCCTGATTTTATGCTTTAGGACTGCTTTATATCCCAATGTATGACACTTATCGACTTATTTTCTTAGCTTGTGCTTACCTGTCAAACTTACAGACATGATATTTGTTTAATTTGAACGCGTGAATTTTATCCAAATTTTAGACTTCCTAGTGGGCTGATAAGCCTATTGGTTAGAGGTGCTTTTGCCTGATAGTTTTATCTCATAGCTGTATTTCACTAATGGTAATGCACAAATTAAACAGCGATAAATAGGCAGACCTGATTCGGATATAAAGTGATCCTATTTTTATTAGGAGAATCTTTGATATGTTAGGTTTAACCTTACTTTATGTGGGTGCCGTTTTATTGATTAACGGACTCTGGCTACTCGGAAAAATTCAAGATAAAGAAGTACCCGTCATTAATTTTCTAGTGGGGATACTAAGTTTTCTAATTGCCACCTATATGGTTTTTAACAATACTCATGATCTACATTTAATAAGTACTGGCGCGTTTACTTTCCTGTTCGCCTTTACCTATATATGGACGGGTATCAATCAGTTTTTAAACACAAATTCAAAAGGATTAGGCTGGTTTTGTCTGTTTGTTAGTCTTACGGCGTTATCAGTCGCATTAAATGCCACGTTTAAAATAACTCTAAACTTTAGTGGCTGGAGCATCTTCAACTGGTACGCTTGGGCACTTCTATGGTTTTTAGACTTTGTTATGCTCAGCTTATCTAAGAATATAGAAAAGCAAGTGGGTATGTACGCTATATTTTGTGCCATAGCAACAGGATGGATACCGGGGCTACTCATTCTACAAGAGTTGTACGTTATTTATTAGATTCAATTTATTAGAAGAACAATAACTAAAAATAATAATAAATAAAGGATACTTAAATACATCGACTAAAAAAACCCATGTCCCTTATTTACATTACCAATGTCTATAAGGTGCATGGGTTCTACTCATAAATTAATGAACTGTTTATAAAAGAGAAATAAAAAAGTAGAAGTAAAGTTATGGCACTAGCCTTCCCCATACACGTTAATTGACTTCCCTTTATGTTCCCTTAATCTTGCCTCTACCTTGTTAATTTAATCCGACAGTCCAAGCTCTTCTTTCATGGTCTCAACAATTTTGTATTTTTGAATTTTGCCCGTCACCGTCATAGGATATTGATCAACAAAACGGATATAAGTTGGAATCTTAAAATGCGCTATTTGATTATAACAAAAGTTTTTGACCTCTTTTGCAGTCATGGTTTCACCAGCTTTCGGAATTATCCAAGCGGCCAATACCTCTCCGTAATGATCATCGGGTATGCCGACTATTTGGACATCCGCAATTTTAGGATGACGATATAAGAAGTTTTCAACTTCAATGGGATAAATATTTTCACCGCCACGTATCACCATATCCTTGCTGCGACCTACTATCGAAATATAACCCTGCTCATCCATACTACCAAGGTCACCGGTATGCATCCAGCCATCGACGATTGCTTCGGCTGTCTTGACGTTGTCATTCCAGTAGCCTTGCATGACCGCATAGCCTTTAGTCATCACCTCACCCACTTCACCGATCGGTAGGATATCTCCACTCTGTGTGTCTACAATTTTCACCTCTAAATGAGGTTGTACCAAACCCACAGTCGAGATGCGTTTTTCAAAGTCAGTGGTTGGTAGAGTTTGCGTAGACTTAGGACTGGTTTCGGTCATTCCATAAGCAATGGTAAGCTCATGCATATGCATATCTTTTATAATACGCTGCATCAGCTCTCGTGGACAGCTTGCTCCACCGGTCACGCCACTTCGCAGACTGGTCAAATCAAACTCTGAAAATTTTGGATGATTTAAAATAGCCAAAAACATACTGGGCACCCCATGTAACAAGGTACAACGCTCTTCGCTTACCGCTTGCAATACGCTTAAGGGATCAAAGCTGGTACTAGGATAAACGAGAGTACCCGCATGCGACAATACGGTAAGATTACCTAGCACCATCGCAAAACAGTGGTATAACGGCAGTGGCAAGCATAGTTTATCTTCAGGCGACAGACATAGTGCCTCCCCTAAATGATACGCGTTATTCAGTAGGTTTCTATGCGTTAAAGTCGCCCCTTTTGGGGTGCCTGTAGTGCCACTCGTAAACTGAATATTAATCGGGTCATTAGCATCCAACTGTTGTTGACGTTCTGACAACTTTGGGTCATCGGCATCACCTTCCGCCATCCAGTCGGAGAACTTTTGCATAAACCCAAAGTGTTCTTGGCTATCAGGCTCATCTATCCAAATGAGACGCTTTAAATTGGGCAACTCAATTAACTCAAGGCACTCATACTGTTGATGATACATCTCTGGTGCCATTTCTTGCACCATTTGTACATAATCACTGGTCTTAAAATGACGCATAAAGACGAGTACTTTGCAGTCCACTTTATTGAGCGCATACTCTAGCTCCGTTATACGGTAAGCAGGATTTATATTGACTAATATAATACCGGCTTTGGCAGTGGCCAACTGCATTAACAGCCACTCGCTATTATTGTGCGACCAAATCCCTACTCGATCGCCCTTTTGTAGACCCATTCTTATCATACTGCTGGCCAGTTGATTGGCCTGCTTTTGCAATTGTTTATAAGATAACCGTCTATTTTGATGGCGAGAGACGAGCGCCTCTTTATCTGGAAATTTCTCAACGACCTCATCGAAATAATCGCCTATTGTTGCTTCAATTAATGGCGTATCTGTTGGTCCAATATCGTGACTCATGCTCAATGGGGCATTTTTTGACATGGCTTGTGGGTAGCGTTGTTCTAGTAACTCTCTAAACATTAAAACTCTCCTTGTCATCTTATGAATACAGGTTCTATGATTCAGCGTTAACGCATCCTTGTTATCGCGGTGGTTATTTCAATTGTATGATGAGTAATCCCATACCGAACGCTTGATTCCTAACGCTTGATATGCCATTCATATATAATCACAATTTAGACTAAAATGAAACTAAATATATCATTTTAGTTTTAGACTTCTATAAACTCTAGTATTTTGATTCGCTCTCATTATGCTTATTAGAATAGTTAGACTTGTTAAAATAGCTAGGTCAGTTAGAAGAGTTAACCTATTCCTTTTATTAAAATAGCGCTGTCATTAGGATTTAATTTAGGTTGAATACGCATAAAATTAATACACATAGAAAAAGGAGCCTATTTAGGCTCCTTTTTCTTAGGTTTTTTAATATTAGACTGTGTGAATATCTAACTATTTACAAATTTACAACTATTCACCGACGATATCAGGACCATCATGACCTAACCAAGCATAAATACCACCGCCAATCGCAGCACCAATTATCGGAGCTACCCAAAACATCCATAGCTGTGACAACGCGCCACCGCCAACGAATATGGCAACGGCAGTTGAACGCGCTGGGTTGACTGAGGTATTGGTAATTGGAATACTGATAAGATGAATCAAGGTTAAACCAAGACCAATGGCAATTGGCGCAAAACCAACGGGTGCACGGTGATGGGTTGATCCCATAATAATGATAAGGAATACAGCGGTTAAGACAACTTCAGCAATCAAGGCTGACATCATACTATAGCCACCTGGAGAAAAATCACCAAAACCATTGGTCGCAAATGCACCTGCACTACTGGCATCAATGGCAAATCCTGATTGACCCGTTGCGATTAGATAAATAATGAACGCACCCAGTGCCCCACCCAGTACTTGAGCAATGATATACCCTGGTAATTGTGCGGCCGGAAAACGCTTACCCACCATTAAACCAATGCTAACGGCTGGGTTAAAATGACCACCAGAGATGTGCCCAAACGCATAAGCACCGGTTAAAACTGTCAGACCGAAGGCTAATGCCACACCCACAAATCCTATACCGAGTGGGTTACCATCACCCCCAAAGTTTGCCGCAAATACGGCACTACCACAGCCGCCAAGGACTAACCACATTGTGCCTAAAAACTCGGCCGCTAATTTTTTTGAAGTTGTCATATTACTTTCCCTATAATAAGACGCTATGCGTCTTTTATAAATTATATTAAATACTGTCCGTTGTAACTCGTACAGTTATCGTCAACTAACTTACCTATAGCATAAAGAAATGCTATAAAAACCATCTGCTATAAAAATTACCTACCATAAACGTTCCCTGTAGTTAATATATCTAACTTGGCAGATAATGATAAATAAGCAAAAAAAGTCCCTTTAAATAATAACCACCTGAAAACTTATGCTGGTTAATAACTATTTAAAGTGAGTTAAGTTATTTTAAAACGACTTATTGTACATTGATTTGTACAATTAAGGTAATTATTTTAGCCCAGAAATTATCAATATCTAAAAATGACTTTAACAAAGTCATTTTCCCATGAAGCTAGAAACAAAAAAGGTTATAAACATAAAACAAGAAAGAGAGGAAAAACACTATGACAGAACTTAATCAAAAATTATGCATTGATATGGTCTCTGATGTGATGTGCCCTTGGTGCCTTATTGGCTATTTACAACTACAACAAGCTTTAGATAAGACTAATACCTCATGTGAGATACAATGGCATCCGTTTGAGTTAAATCCACATATGCCAAGCGAGGGGCAAAATGTGCGAGAGCACTTGATGGAGAAATACGGTATTACTGTTGAGCAGTCACAGCAAAACCGAGCTCATATCACCCAAACCGCTAAAGACTTGGGATTTGATATGAACTTTAGTGATGATATGCGAATGTACAATACATTTGCTTCGCATCAATTATTACACTGGGCGGCACAAAAAGGTCGGCAACATGAGTTGAAAATGGCATTGTTTACTGCTCACTTTACCCAACATCGTGATGTGTCTGATCACGCTATATTGGCTGAAATTGCAGAGTCTGTTGGTCTTGATAAAGATGAGGCTTTAACAGTGCTAATAGACCAACGCTATGCAAATGAGGTTCGTGAGGAGGAGGCATATTTTACCCAGCAAGGCATACAGGGCGTCCCTGCGATTATCTTTAATCATCGTCATTTGGTGACCGGTGCTCAAGGCGTGGATAACTTTGTTGGGGTAATTGAGGAATTAAAACAGTAAATAGTTAAAACAGGAGCTACTAAACCATTAAAAAAAGCAAAATATAAGCTTTAATATCGAAGCCCTTTAGACGGGGATAAATATGTCAGTTTTAAGGCGTATTTCTTACAAAACTATGGTCGTGCCTCGTCTCTCAGCTAAGAGCGAAGCGCGGCTATAGTTTTAATTACCGATAGATACCCTGTATTGCCGGTAACTATTAAGAATAGTTAAGTAAGAATAGCTAAGTAATAATAGCTAAGTAATAATAGCTAAGTAATAATAAAAGCAAGTTGCTCTATTTATCTTCCAAGAACTCAACAAAAGCGTTAACAAATTTTTGTAAATACTTTTGTGTACGTTCACTGCTAACCTTGTTATTTTCATCTAAGGCATCACCAGCATGACTCAGATATATTTCTGGCGCTAATAAAACTTGTGCTGCAAAAGGTAGCATGGTTTTGCGTAAATCAAAGCCGCAACTTCTACCACCATACGTCCCAGGTGAAGCAGTGACAAAGGCTACTTTAATATTGTTAAGTACAGAGCCCTCTTTTGGACGCGATAAAATATCAATCGCATTTTTTAATCCGCCTGGGATAGTGCGATTGTACTCTGGCGAGACAATCAATAATCCATCAGCATCTCCCACTTGGTTGCGAATACGGGTATAACTTTCTGGTGGTGTATCCGTATCAATGTCTTCATTGTATAAAGGTAAATCATCGATTTGACATTCGGTCACAGTAACCTGCTCAGGCATTTGCGATACCATGTATTCAGCAAAGGCTCGGTTTATTGACTCTTTACGTAAGCTACCTATTATTAAAGCAATATTCAAAGGTTTCACGTCTTGCATTATAACTCCTTAATTTATTTTTTAATCGTTAGTGTTTAAATTAATGCGGTTTAAACCCTATTTGCTAATTCAATCATGAGGTCTAAGGAAAATTTCTATTTAGTTATACTACCAAGAATTAATTATATGAAATGATACAAAGCGTTGTTGTGATGTTCCTTGGTTTTTAGGTTTGAATACGTTTGGGGAAAGGATGCAGAAAAAACGTATCCAACCTAAAGCTGGATAATAAAATGTAATACTATATGTGTATAAAAATCCAAAATTTACCTCTATATTTGAGATATATGTAAAATATAAGATTAATGACACATATAGCCCGTGTACAAGGGTGTGGTTGGATTTTTTAAGCCTCGTAGAGGGGCAAAAAACGTAACCCACTTTTTTAATTGATAGTAAGAATGACAATGATTTTATAATCGCTCCTCGGCAACATCCACCATTGATTCATAACTTTCTTCAGAATTGGTATTATTCATTGCATAAAAAAAGGACTCAATCATGAGTCCTTTTCTTTGTTGCGATTGATTGTTATGTTTGGTGCGCGAGGCGCACCCTACCTTTGTTTAAAACAAGGCATTATTTCAACAATAACTCATTGACACGTTTTAGATAAGCCGCTGGGTCATCAAGTTGACCGCCGTCTGCAAGCAACGCTTGGTCGAAAATGACTTGCGCAAGGTCATCAAACTGCTCACTAGATTCAAGTTTTTGAATCAAAGGATGGTTTGGATTAACTTCTAAAATGGGCTGAGTATCTGGCACTTCTTGACCCATCTGCTTAAGCATTTGGATCATCTGAGGTGACAGCTCGCCTTCTGGCGTTACTAAGACAGCAGGACTATCCACTAATCGATTGGACACCCGAACATCTTTAGCACGGCCGCCGAGCGTTGTTTTTAATTTATCGACGACAGGCTTTAAGCTTTCTTCTGCTTTTTTGGCCTCTTCTTTTTCTTCCTCGTCTTGTAGGTCACCTAAGTCAACCGCCCCCTTGGCGATATTCTGTAATGCCGTTCCATCAAACTGAGTCAGGAAGTTCATCGCCCACTCATCGACACGGCTAGTCATTAGGATAACTTCGATACCTTTTTTCTTAAATAGCTCTAGCTGAGGGCTATTTTTAGCAGCCGCTAAATTGTCAGCGGTGAGGTAATAAATCGCTTTTTGACCCTCAATCATGCGCTCTTTATAGTCAGCAAAGCTGGTCTCAAGACCCTCATGAGTACTGGTGGTATAACGTAGCAACTTAGCGATGCGCTCTTGGTTACTCATGTCTTCGCCAAGACCCTCCTTGATGACATCACCAAACTCAGCGTAAAATTGCTTGAACTTGTCTTGCTTGTCGGCATCTTCACTATTAGCAAGACTGCCAAGAAGCGTCAACACACGACGCGCGTTACCATCACGGATAGACTTCACATCACGTGATTCTTGAAGAATCTCACGGCTGACGTTTAATGGTAGGTCTTGCGAATCAATCACACCCTTCACAAAGCGTAAGTACATGGGCAATAACTGCTCAGCATCGTCCATGATAAACACACGTTTTACATACAGCTTAAGACCGTGCTGTTGCTCGCGAGCATATAAATCAAACGGTGCTTTTTTTGGAATATATAACAGCTGCGTATATTGAACCCGCCCTTCGACACGGTTATGTGTCCAAGCTAATGGGTCGTCAAAGTCATAAGTAATGTTTTTATAAAAATCGATGTACTCTTCATCGTTAATCTCTGAGCTCGAACGGGTCCATAGAGCGCTGGCTTTGTTAATGGTTTCCCACTCATCGGTCAATACCATTTCACCGCCACTGCTCACAGGCGCGCCAAACTCGTCAACTTTATCGTTATCATCTTCGCCCTCTTCTACCATATCTTCTTGCCAGACTTCTTTGCGCATTTGAATAGGCAGGCTAATATGATCAGAGTATTTATTGACTAAGCGTTTGATCTTATTGCGATCAAGATAGTTATCTTCGCCTTCGGTAAACTCTTCTTTTAGATGAAGCGTGATTGAGGTGCCACGGGTGTCTTTGGTGATGGTTTCGGTGGTAAATTTACCCGTACCATCTGATACCCAGCGCACGCCTTGATCAGCTGGCGTGCCCGCTTTACGAGACTCTACAGTGATGGTATCGGCAACGATAAATCCTGAATAGAATCCAACACCGAACTGACCAATCAACTGACCATCTTGTTTTTGCGATTCTGATAGCTGTTCCAAAAATGCTTTGGTACCAGACTTAGCGATAGTACCTAAGTTTTCAATCGTATCTGCTTCATTCATACCGATACCGTTATCGATAAAGGTAATGGTTTTCGCCTCTTCATTGATATCAATACGGACTTTTAACTCGCCATCATCTTCATACAGGCTGTCGTCACTGGTCGCCTCAAAGCGTAATTTGTCACAAGCATCCGATGCATTTGAGACCAGCTCACGCACAAAAATATCTGAATTTGAATACAGGGAGTGTGTGACGAGATGCAATAGTTGGGCAACTTCAGCCTCAAAAACATGCTGTGTAGGGTTGTTCTTATTGTTCATATTATCGTCGCTCATATTATCCTCTCAAATTTTACGTAATTATAATGACGTTAACTTACCAATGGGTTAACTAACTAATAGGGTCAGTACAGTAATTTTTCAAGATAATAAATCATTCTTGGAGAATAAAACTTTATGGTTAACGCAAAAGATAATATTTAAGTATTTAAACGCTATAGGCAACTGGGGGTTATTTATTAAACGTCTGGCTCTATCTCTCAGACAGTGCCAATAAATAATTCCCAGTTGCATCAAATATTAAATCTCAGAAAGTTCTAAATTTGGAAAATTAAACTTAATAACATTTTAACGTTAGCCTAAATGACAATATTTAAACCCTTACTAAGCAACTGGGGGTTATTTATTAAACGTCTGGCTCTATCTCTCAGACAGTGCCAATAAATAATTCCCAGTTGCATCAAATATTAAATCTCAGAAAGTTCTAAATTTGGAAAATTAAACTTAATAACATTTTAACGTTAGCCTAAATGACAATATTTAAACCCTTACTAAGCAACTGGCGGGTATTTATTAAACGTCTGGCTCTATCTCTCAGACAGTGTTAATAAATGATTCCCAGTTGCATCAAAAACTAATTCTGGGTCAGTTCTAAATTTGGAAAATAAAACCTAAATTACAATATACACTGTAATTTGAATAAAGACTTATACGTGGGTTTCGCTTCGCTACACCACACGCTACGCATGTTGCATACTACTATGTTGGTTTGAGTGTCAGACATCGCAGTCGCTAAAAGGGTAATAAAAAAACGCCGGCGGTAATATAGCCAGCGTTGTATAAAAATACTAGTATGTGTATCATCTATACAAACTATTTAAGTCTGTAGAATAGGGTTGTATGACACTAGTGGTGACTACTTCTTAGGCATAGGACGAATCGTCAATATCTGCTCACTACGCCCAAAAGGACCTTGCAGATCATGTAGTACCGCACTGGTCAAACCAACACCATCTGATCCATATTGCTGAACTGCCTCAATACCCAACCATTTACCTTGAGGTAAACGGTGCATATGAATTTGCAAATCTGTATTGGGAAACATCCATTGCATCTCATCTAAATTAGGTGCTATTCGTGGCACCACACCATTTGCAGTGTCCACCAGACCCATGAGGCGTACTACGTCCGATGTCACCTCACCCTCGACCATATCTAAGTCATTCGTTAACCATACCAAGCCCTTACCCTCACGGCGATTTGGGTCGGCGGCTAGACGTAGGCTTTCAATAAAGCCACCTGGCCACCCACTCATTCCGTCCCACGATGGCAAATTATTCGGATCAGAACTGGGCACTTGATCCTCTAATCCTGCCACTTCAGAGGTATCACCTGTGCACAATCGCCACGCTCTTGCAACGATACTATCACAGTCACCACTACTAAGCACCGACTCTATAAGCTCAATAGTACGTCCTGGGCGTATGCAGCGAGTGGTTACCGTAAACTCTTGAAACGGAATCACTCCCAATATATCCAAGCTCAATCGTGCCAAACGTAAATTATCGTGTGGAGAATAAGCAATAATTTCTTTAGTCAAAATACCGGTCGCTGGCGCCATGTGTTGCTCATTATCATTCCAAGCGCCTTTTGCATGCGGGGTCGGTTTATAATGTGCAATACAACTATTATCTGGCTGAATCTTGCGGCTAATGAACTGATAGTATGCCGTCATAAATTATCCTTAAAATTACCTTTGTCACTCATAAATGATTGATTATTTTTATTTTTTTATCTTAACAAATTAAAATATCATTATTAAAATCTTATTAGGGTCTTCTGGGTTATTACATAAAAAAGTATCATAACCTGACTTGCTTTACAGGGATGCGTAACTCCTTGGGCAAACTAAAGGTGACATTCTCTTCTATACCCTTCAGCTCATCTGGCAAATCACCGCCCCACTGTTGCAGTTGTTCCAGCACCTCTTGGATTAAGACCTCAGGCGCTGAAGCGCCAGCAGTAACCCCTACCGCGTTAACCCCTTCAAACCATTCTTTTTGCATTTCACCCGCATTGTCTATCAAATAAGCTTTACAATTCATCCGTTCTGCAAGCTCTCGTAGTCGGTTTGAGTTCGAAGAGTTTGGCGATCCGACGACCAACACGACTTCACAACGACTGGCGAGATCTTTTACCGCATCTTGACGGTTTTGAGTGGCATAGCAGATATCGTCTTTGCGAGGCCCTTGAATATTTGGAAACTTTTTACGTAGAGCATCAATAACGACAGCCGTATCATCCATTGATAAGGTTGTTTGAGTGACGAAAGCCAGACGATCTGGATCACTAACTTCAAGCTTAGCAACGTCTGACTCATTTTCTACCAAATGAATCTCACCGCCATACTGAGCGCTAAAACGTCCCATTGTGCCTTCTACTTCAGGATGACCTTGATGCCCAATCAAAATAGCATCCATTTTGTCACGGGCAAATTTAGACACTTCGATATGTACTTTAGTGACCAAAGGACAGGTGGCATCAAATACGGTTAAGTCGCGGCGCTCAGCTTCATCCTGTACCGCTTTTGATACGCCATGCGCTGAAAAAATGACAATTGACCCATCAGGTACTTCATCAAGCTCTTCAACAAAGACCGCACCACGATTGGCTAAATCTGATACCACAAACTTGTTATGAACGACTTCGTGACGGACATAGATAGGCGGCTCAAAACGAGCTAATGCTTCATTGACAATAGCAATAGCTCGATCGACACCCGCACAAAAACCACGTGGATTGGCAAGATAAATTTGCATAACAGACCTTCACAATAGATAATCGAATGAATAAGAGGGGGCAGATGACACTGACTAACTTTCAACACTTAGCTGACTCAACACTTAGCTGACTCAACACTTAGATAACATAGTTTGCTTACTGGTATAACTGGCTAACTTAAAATTACCGTCAGACTGTTTAGTGACTACTTTAACATATCTAGTAAAATAGCAGGCAAATCACGGGCTATTTTATCGTAATAAACATTGTTTTTTCATCATTCTTAGGGCGTGTCCCTATTTGGTTGGTGAGGCTAAAAATGTGATAGATTTTAGTTAATCAAAGTAAATTTTGCAGAGAATATAGATATATTGTCTAAAAATTTGCAAAGATTAGCGGAAATTTAGCCATTTTTTAGCCCATCAATCTTCAAAGTACCAATTAGGGACACGCCTTAATGACCGCCATAATCTTTATACATCACTATTGTTAAGGAACTTCCCGTATGAAAGGTTCACTTTTTATTATTACCGCTGCCTCAGGCACAGGCAAGACATCGTTGGTAAAACAACTTATAGCGACGACTAATGACTTGGCTGTCAGTATTTCGCACACTACCCGCCAGCCTCGCCCAGGAGAAATTGATGGTCAGCATTACCATTTTATTAATACCGCTCAATTTGTAGAAGGCATTCAGGCAGGTGAGTTTTTAGAGCACGCACAAGTATTCGACAACTACTATGGCACCTCACAGCAAAGTGTCAATAAACAGCTAGAGTCAGGCATTGATGTCATCTTAGAGATTGACTGGCAAGGGGCGTTACAAGTGAAGGAGCGCTATGACGATGTCACTATGATCTTCATTTTACCCCCTAATAAAGCCACTCTTCGCCAACGTCTATCATCACGTGGTCAAGACTCTCAAGAGGTGATAGAAAAGCGTCTGGCTGGGGCAGTGACCGAAATGAAGCAGCATGTCCATTTTGATTATTTAGTCATTAATGATCAGTTTGAAGCGGCATTATCTGAGCTCAAAGCAATCATTGTCGCAAAACGTCAAACCCTTGCTCGTCAACAAGCCCGCTACGGCGACACCATTGCAGATCTGATTGAAGATTAAACTGCTGGCCGTTTAACCTTCAATAAATTTAACAAATTATTGACTAACCTTGTTATAATGACCGATTGACTATCTATTATTAATTTTTAAATGTCATTTATATTACATATCACTTAGTGATAACAAGAGGATTTTATGGCCCGTGTAACCGTAGAAGACTGCTTACATGCAGTAGACAACCGCTTTGAGCTGGTATTGGTTGCCAGTAAGCGCGCCCATCAATTGGCTAAAGGTGTTTCTGAGCCTTTAGTAGAAGTAGAAAACGACAAGCCAACGGTTTTGGCTTTACGTGAAATTGCTGCCGGTTTAGTAACTAAAGATATTTTAGATCAACCAGAGCATCATTTTGCCACAAATTCATTAGACTTAGCATTAAGTGGCGGTCAAGGTTTCTAACTCGTGTTGAGCAGCGTTATTTCGACAAAAAGTGAGTTTTATGCTTAATAAACAACTCATCACAAAGACCACGATAAGCATTTTGCAAATCGTGGTTTTTTTATTCTAAGGCTTTGATTTGATGATCAGCACACTTAAAACAGGATGGACATCCAATCTAGAATTAACCTCTTAAGGTAACCTATCATCTAAGACGTGTGCAAACGTTACTACAAACGTTATTAATAGTCCATTTAATGAGTCTAATCGAGTCTAAAAAGGATGGGGTATTCATAAAAAAAGGGTTCATTTCAAAATTTAGTTACAGTTTCCTCATCTTTAGAGTTGACACCACACTATATTTGCGATTAATTAAATGACTGCCTTTAAAATTTCTTGCTTTATTAAGTTAAATATAAGCCTCATAATTAATTTAAGATTAACGGCTATTAATCGATTGTTTTCACAACTAATTTAATTTACTTTTTAATGTATTAATGTTTGCTAGCTGAAGGATGAAACTATGCCGCCTTTTATTGAAAATTCGACAACTCTCTTAGATGCTAGCGTTACCTCATTCGACCCTGAAAATAATATGATAAAACCCTTTAATACTGACATAGATGGTAATGTCATTAATAATATTGCTAACTCTGATAATATTATAGACCCTGTCTCAAGCCCCTATATTACCCTCCCAGATTCACATGATGATGAGCATTTGAATCAAACCACCTATATGCAGAATTTACCAAAACTCAGTCATCATTTAGTAGACGAGGCACAGCGCAATCTAATGCGTGCCGTTGCTTACTTGAATGATGATGAAAAAAAGGATGTGCTCGAAGCTTGTGCCTATGGCGATTTGGCGCATATTAAAGACAAACGAAAATCAGGTGAGCCCTACATCACTCACCCTATTGCGGTAGCGGAAATTTTAGCGGGTTTTAGACTAGACCGAGACACTATAATCGCCGCCATTTTGCATGATACCGTAGAAGATACCGAAGTCACCTCTGATGAGATTACTAAGCGGTTTGGCAGTACAGTAGCTCACTTGGTCGATGGCGTAACTAAACTAAAATCGTCACATCATAACAAGCAACAAAATAAAGCCGCCACCTTCCATAAGATTATGTCTGCCACACTTGATGACCCGCGAGTCTTGATCATAAAGTTGGCCGATCGTTTGCATAACATGTCGACCCTAGACTCGGTTCGTCCTGAAAAACAGCGCGCTACTGCTACTGAAACCTTGCAGTTTTATGTGCCTTTTGCCCGATTAATGGGACTTAATGACATTGCCGATTATATGGAGATCTTGTGTTATCGAAATCTTGATCCCGTCATGTATACCAAAATGTCGGATAAACTGTTACAGCACGGACTTGGCAGAAAGTATCAAAAAGAAAGCATCCAGCAGTATCTAAATTATGTATTAGATAAGCATAAAATTTCAGGTCACGTGCGCGTCTTAGACAATCAAGTTATTATGTATCGGCAATTCTTCCGTAACCGCGGTGAAATTGATGATTTGCTACGTCATTATTCGTTTGAAATTGTCACAAATACTATTGAGGACTGTGACTTATTGGCGGAATATCTAATTAATAAATATAAAATTCAAGACAGCTTTGTCGAAGATAATATCCGCCATCCCTTACCTGGAGGCAATCAATCTTTAACACTAACCTATAAGCGGGACAATGATACGATTAAAGTGACCTTATTGACTCGCAAAATGCAGGCAGCTTCTCGTTTAGGCGTCATTGGTGCTGAACAGGCCTCTGAGCTGAGTCGCTCGGTCATCAAAGCATCCTTACGAAATATGAAGGAGTTGATTGATTTAAATCAGGAAAATAATACGAACGGTACTGATTTTGATGATTTGGTTCAAACCATCGATGAGCTGATTTCTTACTTAAACTCACGAAAAATCTTGTGTTACAGTCCGAAAGGTCGTGCTTATGAGCTACCGCGTGGAGCGACTGCATTAGACTTTGCCTATGCAGTCGGTCCAAAAGTTGGCAACGTGGCAGTTGGCGCAAAAATCAACGGTAAAGACTCTAAGCTTGGCTCCACCCTAAAGGCTGGACAAACGGTTGAAATTGAGGTGGATCAAGACGCCAAACCTAAAGCCGAATGGCTAGGTATTGTGGTGACTAGTAAAGCGCAGCGTACCCTAAAACGCTGGTTTAGTAACTTACCAAAAGCCGAACAACAACAGCATGGCAAACAAGCGTTAGATCGTGCCTTAAAAACTTATGGCAAATCACTCAATGACGTCACTGAAGCGGACTGGGACGACTTATTAAAATGGCAAAATGTCAGCAGTATAAATGAGCTGTATGAAAATATGAGTGTTGGGGCACTCCTGCCTCAATTAGTGGTCTCACGCTTATTTAGTGATGATGTGACCAAATCTCACCAACGTGCGCATCAGACGGGCTTTGATCGTCCCAATCAGTTGTTATCAAATGCCAATGGTGTTGAAGTCCACTTTGCAGGCTGTTGTCGACCTATATTTGGCGATCCGATTATTGGTCATTTAACCATGCATGGACTGGTACTGCATCGCCATCGCTGTTACTCTATTATCAATAAATATGTCGAAAAGCCTTATGAATTAGTCCAGCTCAATTGGTACAGTGAAGATCAGATTGAAAAGCATATTAAGCATCCGAGTGATCGACCTCATTTTACGGCCTATTTGAAAATCAACTTGGCGTTAAACGATGAGCAAGTCTCCCACGTCCTATATACGCTTCGTCAACTCAGTATTGGCATTGAGAAAATTGATATACGCTCAGACTCCACCGTAATTCATGTCATAGTGCGTAGTCGAAGCCATATTTTAGAAGGTATTGAGGCGTTACGTCCACATGTTGGTTTTGGTAGTATTAGACGTCTTTACCGGTTATAACTTTTGAGGTGGCCTGATTATAATTTTCTCACTTAGTGTTTTTTGAATAGTGTTTTTTGAATAGTGTTTTTTGAATAGTGTTTTTTGAATAGTGTTTTTTGAATAGTGTTTTTTGAATAGTGTTTTTTGAATAGTGTTTTTTGAATAGTGTTTTTTCAATAGTGTTTTTTCAATTAGCGGTTTAAAATTAGTAGTCAGAAGTTAGAGTTTGATTTATAAGTTAAGGATTAGCGTTTAGAGAGTAGTGCTTAAGAAATGATTGGTTAAAAGTTAAACACTATATTGGTTATACCTATCCTTTAAATATTCTTTAAAAGTAATCGTAAAAATAAAAGCAAAATAATGACAATTAAGGAAATCAATATGTCAAAGCAAATTATTCATACCGATAAAGCCCCAGCCGCGGTAGGCGCCTATTCACAAGCGGTAAAAATCCCTTCCAATGGGGGTAGCTTAGTTTATATATCAGGTCAATTAGGCTTTGATCCTGATACCATGCAACTACGTGACGGCTTTGAGGCTCAAGCCGCACAAGTTATGGACAATATTGAAGCGATTTGTGAAGCAGCCGGTGGTAAACTGAGTGATGTGATTAAATTCAATGTCTCATTAACCGACTTAAATGACTTTGCGGCACTTAATAACATTTTTAGTGAGCGTCTCGTTGAACCCTACCCTGCTCGTGCTGCCGTACAAGTGGCTGCACTACCCAAAGGCGGTGTGGTTGAAATCGAGTCAATTTTATTTATTGAAGACTAGGGTCTTTATAAAATACTGACAGATAGCAAGCAAACATCTAGATACGTATTATTTCATCTATAATCCTATAGTCATAGAGAGGTTACCCCAAGATGCTTATTCGTGTCGCATTACCGGTTCCTCTCTATCGTGAGTTTGATTATCTCCCGCCAAAATCTTCTAGTTCCTCCCTACCCTCTAATGCGAAGCACATTAGCAGTCTTACTAATAGCAGTCAAACCCAGCAAAATATCAGCCTATTAACTACCGATTTACCGCCAATCGGTGGGCGGGTTCAAGTACCTTTTGGACGGCAAACTTTAATCGGTATTGTGGTCGATCATATTGATATGAATGACAGCGATGTCCCTATCAATAAGCTTAAATCTATAAAATCCAGCCTTGATAGCTCTGCTATTTTGGACGAACAAATGCTGTCGTTAGCACGGTGGTTAGCCCGTTATTATCATTATCCTTATGGTGATGTGATTTCTGTCATGTTGCCAACACTGATTCGCCAAGGCAAACCATTAGATTTATTGATCACGCATTGGCGCATACTGCCTCATATCAATGACTCAGACTTCCCTGCTAATGCACATAAGCAAAAGAAACAGTTTGCGATGCTTAAACTCTATGGGGGTAGTGGGGCCAGTGAAGAGGCTTTATTATTAGAGGGTATGGAGCGGCCTTTTTTAAAGCGGTTAGAAGACAAAGGCGTAATCGAGCACTTTTTAGAAGAACAGCCTGCCCCAAAACCGGTGACCATCGCCAAAATGCCGCTTACCTTAAATAAGCAGCAACAACAGGCGGTTGATGCCATCTTATCTACCACAACAGAGGGTAAGTATACAGGCTATTTGCTTAACGGGGTTACAGGTAGTGGCAAGACTGAAGTTTATTTACAGGCCATGTTTCCAGTACTGCAGGCAGGTAAACAGGTGTTGGTGCTCGTACCTGAGATTGGGCTGACCCCACAAACCAGAGCAAGATTTGCAGAGCGCTTTGCGGCAAATATTCTGCTCCTTCATTCCGGTCTTAATAATACTCAGCGCCTGCATGGGTGGGAGGATTGCCGTCAAGGTAGAGCCCAAATCATCATTGGTACACGATCCTCGATACTGCACCCATTTGCTGATTTAGGATTGATCATCGTTGATGAGTCGCATGATCAGTCTTATAAGCAGCAAGATACACTTCGATACCATGCTGCCGATGTGGCGTTATACCGAGGTTTTCAACTCGGCATACCGGTGGTTTTAGGAACGGCAACGCCTTCATTAGAACATCTTAAACTTGTAGAAGATGGCAAGCTCACGGAGCTGAGGTTAACAGAACGTGCCGGCAAAGCTTTGCCTGCTAAAATGCAGCTGGTAGACGCCCGAGACAACCCGACTAAGTTCAGTGATCTGCCCGTTCAGGCTCAGGATACCAATACTGCCTCAAGTGGTGGCAAACAACCCTCACTGTTGCCTAACTTAAAGAGTTCACAAAATACCGGGTTGACCGACAGTATTATCAGCGAGATTCGTGAGACCTTGGAGGCAGGTGAGCAAGTGTTGGTGTTTTTGAATCGCCGAGGCTACGCCCCAATATTGCTATGCGAAGCATGTGGTTGGCAAGCTGACTGTGTCCGCTGTGAGGCTCACCTAACCGTTCACCACAGTCACCTGAATAACCATCAACCTAGCTACTTAAAGTGTCATCACTGTGACTGGCAAGCCGCCATTCCTAAGGTTTGTCCCGACTGTGCTAGCGTCAATCTAAGTGCGGTAGGTATGGGCACCACCCGCCTTACCGAAAGTTTGCATGCCTTGTTTGCAAATCCGCAAACCAGCAAAAAGACCTATCCTATTATCCAAATAGATCGGGATACCACGCGACGCAAAGACAGTTGGGAGGACATTTATCGGCGTATTCATACCGGAGATCCTGCTATATTAGTAGGTACGCAGATGGTAGCCAAAGGGCATCATTTCCCAAATGTGACCTTAGTCTGCTTACCCAATGCGGATAGAGGATTTTTATCCCCAGACTTTCGCTCCCCTGAGCATACAGCTCAGCTCATTGTTCAAGTTGCGGGACGTTCAGGTCGCGGCACTAAACCTGGTAGGGTATTGATCCAAACGGTCCAACCTGAGAATCTATTACTGCGAAAATTGGTGCGTGAAGGCTACCAACCTTTTGCTCAAGAGCTGTTGAAGGAGCGAAAAATGTTGGGTCTGCCGCCTTATACCTATAGCGCATTAATACGCTGTGAAGGTAAAACGTTAGAGCGCGCCACCAAGGCATTACAAGATGCCATCGCCATACTGCCTCAACATAACTTGGCTATTTTAGGGCCAATAGACGCTCCAATGAAAATGAAAAATAGCCGCTATCATAGTCAGCTTTTACTATTGGCCAAACAACGCCCTGATTTACATCATGTGCTTAACATTTGGTGGCCACAAGTGATACAACTGCCTTCTGCCAAATATCTAAAATTAACGTTAGATATTGATCCTATTGGATGGTAGCGTCAGTGGTCTATAGTGACTAGCAAATAAGTCTTTTGCTTGTCTTAGGTCATAAAGGACGAGTGTTTTGATGGTCTAACATAGGGAGATTAAGGTGACTCAAGAACCGCAACATTCAAACAATAGCTCTAACCCTCCCCACCTCGAAGGGTCAAGGATAGCGCATGACCCGCCACACTTCCATGATGACCCAACCGCCAGAGACCTAAGTAAACAGCGTCGTACCCTGATGTTTAGTTTCCTGATTATTACTGGATTTATGCTAGTGGAAGCCATTGGCGGGGTACTAACACATAGCTTGGCTTTATTATCTGATGCAGGTCACATGCTGTCGGATGCTGCAGCGTTAGGGGCAACCTTATTGGCTTTTAAAATTGGAGAAAAGCAAGCCAGTAAACAGAAAACGTATGGCTATAAACGCTTTGAAATATTGGTCGCTGGGGCCAATGGGGCAACCTTAATTATCATTGCAGTAATGATATTATGGGAAGCAGTCGGTCGCTTTACCTCCCCTCCAGACATTGCGTCAAAGGGCATGTTAATCATTGCCAGTATGGGTCTCATGGTGAACTTAATCGTCGCTTGGATGTTACACCGAAGCGGTGCATCCCATGGACATGCACACCCACACCATAATGAACATGATCCTAAACCCCACCAGTCGCATCAACATTCTGAGAATCATGCAAAGCCTGCAGAAAAAAACCTCAATATGCACAGTGCCTATCTGCACGTATTGGGAGATTTGCTAGGATCTGTTGCGGCTATAATCGCCGCTTTAGCCATGATGTGGATGGACTGGTGGTGGGCTGATCCGGTAGCCTCAATTATCGTCGCTATTTTAATATTAATAAGTGGTTTTCGGGTGGTTAAGGCGTCTACTCATATTCTTATGGAAGGTACGCCAGAAGAGATCTCCATCGATGAAGTAGCCCGTAGCATCGAATCTCATGCCAAAATTATTGCTGTGCATGACCTTCATGTTTGGACTATTACCAGTGGTCTACATGCGCTCTCGTGTCATGTCGTCGTTGATGGAGATATGCGAATTACTGAAGCAAGCGAGCTCATTCATGACCTTGAACACAGTCTTGAGGCTTTAGGAATTAGCCATACCACCATTCAAGTGGAGTCAGTAGAACATCCTCATAATCGACTTGATGCTATGGTTTGCGCCATAGACGAGCCTGCAAACAGTTCTGATACGAAGCCTTATCATGGACATGATCATGGGCATCATCATGACCATTCACACCACCACTAACCTAGCCTATTAATAATAAATCGTAATAAAGGCCAAATCAGCCAGACAAAAGCACCAATAATCATACCTGCGCCTAATACTAGCTCAGAGAGTCTAATAATAAGGTCCCAGCGACCCTCCCAAATATTTGGCGCGTAAGAAGGTCCCATAGTCGATATAAACATCAGATAAAAACCAATAAGACCACCGAGCCCAGCAGCCCCTATTCTAATCAGACTTTTAATGACTAGTTTTAGTGGATTTTGACTGAGTGGGGGTTGTTGCTCTCTACTCATGGTTGACTCCGGATTTAGGCCAAATTAAAGACAACGTCTATATACTCAAACACTTTAGAAAGTAGCTATAGTCTTTTAAAGAGCACCGCTATTTCAGCATCGACAACGTCAGACTCAATCTGAAGCAACTCACATAATTTTAATAAGAAACCTTGGGCGCTGTAATAGGCATCAATATAACTTCCATCCAAACCCATATAAGGACTGGATAAAACATAACGCAAGCGCTCAGAGGCAGCAATGGTATGTTGACGAGGATAGCCCATTGCTTTAATAATTAGACTGGCATTTAAGTCTAAAGCAGCCATTTTATGGACAGCCTGCTCAGCAAGGGCGCAACGTGGGGTATAACGACGGGTTACTAATCTAGAATTCGGCTGAGCATTTGACTTAGATTTTAATTGCGATTTTGATTGCGATGCTGCTAGCGAAATTGACGAAGAGCTTGATTCAGTTTTTGTTTGTGAATTAGCTAGCGAATTTGATTGCGAAGTTGACTCAGACTTTGACTGAGACTTCGATTGAAAATTAGCACTTGAATCCAGTACGGGTACGCCTTGGCAATCAGAATAAGAAGGGGGTAATACAGACATATCAGACTCCTAAACTCCGACAAATAGAATCTTATACGGCACTGATAACCTTGTCGGAGAAGAGGCTCATGCGCTTTACCAGATTTATTTTATATCGTGCTGGAAGTTGCAATGCGATAGTGTTTCAGCATTTACTGAAACAAAAGCAGTTAAACCCACGATAATACTCGCTATAATATCACATCCTTGTTGGTGAATAAATAATAGGCGCTATACTTGCCGTTTGCGTTTGCATAATCCTTATAATTTATTAGATCTTTTTCGGAATCCCTTATACTCAAACATAGACCTAAAAAAAACTGGCAAATAAATTGCCAGCTTTTTTAGGTTAAAAATTTAAAGTTTAGATATTAGGGGCTCTAGAACAACACACGTACGCGAATGGTTTCTTCAATGTCACGCAGCTTATCAAGCGCTTCTTGAGAGTTGCGATTGTCCACATCCATTACTAAATAACCCACGTCGCCTTCTGTCATTAAGCTTTGCGCTAGGATATTGATACCCGCTGATGCAAAAGAGGTGTTAATTTGTGATAACACACCGGGTACGTTTTTGTGAATATGCAATAGACGATGCGAGTCCTCTTTAACAGGGATACTAACCTCTGGGAAATTCACTGCTGTGGTAGTATCACCGGCATCTGAGTATTTAACAAATTTCTCAGCAACTTCGAGACCGATATTGGCCTGTGCTTCTTGGGTTGAACCACCGATATGCGGCGTCAAAATAACATTATCAAATTTACGTAATGGCGACTCAAACTCTTGATCCGCAGATTTTGGCTCTTTTGGGAATACGTCTACTGCTGCTCCCAATATTTTACCAGACTCAAGTGCCTCTGCTAAGTCATCAATCTCCACACAGGTACCGCGCGCAGCATTGATAAAGTAGCTGCCCTCTTTCATCTGCTCAAACTGCTCTTTTTTCATCATATAGCGGGTACTAGGCACATCGGGCACGTGTAATGTCACTATATCTGCTTTATTAAGAAGCTCTTCTAGACTACCCACTTGCTCCGCATTACCCAATGGTAACTTGGTCACCACATCATGATAGATGACTTTCATACCTAGACTTTCAGCAAGTACTGAAAGCTGTGAGCCGATAGAGCCATACCCAACGATACCCATAACTTTACCGCGTACTTCATGCGAGTTCTTAGCGGACTTACCCCAGCCACCACGATGAACCACAGCGTTTTTCTCGGGAATACCACGATATAGCATGATCGCTTCTGCCAATACCAATTCTGCTACTGAGCGGGTATTCGAATATGGCGCATTAAAGACAGGGATACCAAGCTCACGTGCAGCCTCTAGATCGACTTGATTGGTACCAATACAGAAACAACCAATAGCGATCAATTTATCAGCTTGTTCAAGGATATCGCGTGTCAACTGAGTACGTGAGCGGATACCAATGAAGTGAGCATCTTTGATTTTTTCAACCAACTCTTCTGGATCAAGAGCATGTGAAATATATTCAATATTGGTATAGCCTGCATCGTTTAGTACTTTAAGGGCATTGTCATGCAACCCTTCTAACAAAAGAAATTTAATTTTATCTTTATCAAGCGATAGTGCCATGTCGTAACCCTTATGTATTCTGAATGCGTATTTAAATGACGCTCTTTAAAATGAAAATGTATCATTACTATTTATGGTAGTAGAAGAATGCCAGTTCAAGGCTAGATTATAAAACAATTTGGTTCGTTAAATATGATCTCTGAAATATTTAATTTTAAACACTGCTAATAACCGTTCACAAATCTACTAGACTAAAAACATCACGTCAATAAATAACCCATCTGAAATTTTAATAAAACTAAAAAACATAATCTAATGAAACAGTAGAATATATTTTAGAACCTGTATTCATAAGCTATAGTTATGATATTTTAAGCATACAATGAGTCAATACGAGGAAATCATTCGTTATTATAGTCACTGTATTTAATCTAAATTTTAACAACGTAGTGGCTTATTTTAGGCAAAAGAGCCAATTATAGGTTGTGAATAAAGGTTCTTACACTACCTATTATCAGTATGTCATAATAGGACTATTTTATAACATATGACTTAACCTTGTCAGATCAAATTATGAATAAACCCTTGCCAATTAAGACTATATTGGCAAAAATAAAGTTATGGTATTACTTAAACGTCGCTTTTATTTTAGCTTAAGAGCTTATGTTAAACCTGACGACTTTTTAACTTAACGACTTTTTAACTTAACGACTTTTTAACTTAACGACTTTTTAACTTAACGACTTTTTAACTTAACGATTTTTTAACTGACGATTTTTTAACTGACGATTTTTTAACTGACGATTTTTTAACTGACGATTAGTTACCGCTTACTTTGAAGGTATATTGACTACCATTTATCATAGCTTAACTGGTTTAGACATCTGACTAATAACATTTCTCAGTACACATTACAATACAATACCTTTTTATTCCATTGCATACCTAACCTATCTAGAGACCGATATGACACTAATGAACCCTAATACGGCTAAAACGGCTAAAACGACTGATGCGACTGCTCATGAACGGACACATGGCGCTCATCAATCCAAGGTTGATAGCCCAAAGCTTGATAGCCACAAGCTTGCTGATATGCCTACAGATCCGGCGGCATTGACCACGCTACTCAATACCCTAATCTCTGAGCACCAATTCGATAGTACGCAAATCAAGACAGATACAGAAAGCTTATCGCATTGGGGTAAAGACTGGACCAAGCACTTTGCGCCAGCACCTAGCGCCATTGTGTTCCCGAAATCAACCGAACAAGTTCAAGCCATTATCAAGCTTGCTAATAAATATAACATTGTCGTCACGCCAAGCGGTGGCCGTACCGGTCTATCTGCCGGTGCTGTTGCCAGTAATGGAGAAATCGTCGTCAGCTTAGATAAGATGAATAAGATTGGCACGTTTTATCCTGCTGATAAACTGGTTGATATCGAAGCTGGCGTCATCACTGAACAGCTACAGCAGTTTGCTGAAGAACAAGGCTTATACTACCCCGTTGACTTTGCATCAGCAGGCTCAAGTCAGATTGGCGGTAATATCGGTACCAATGCTGGCGGTATTAAAGTCATTCGATATGGCATGACCCGTAATTGGATATTGGGCTTAACCGTCGTTACCGGTAAAGGCGATATACTGGAGTTGAACCGAGGCATGATCAAAAATGCCACAGGCTATGATCTACGCCATTTGTTTATTGGCGCTGAAGGTACGCTAGGCATCGTTACCAAAGCTCAAATCAAGCTCGAACGTGCACCGCAAGACTTAACGGTGATGGTGTTCGGTATGGACGAATTTGAGCATGTGATGAATGTCCTATCGGCGTTTCAATCCCAAATTGATCTGACGGCATTCGAGTTCTTTGATGAGGTAGCCATTGAAAAGCTCATGGCCACGGGTCATGTACAGCAGCCTTTTGAGGCGCGGACTAAATACTATGCACTACTTGAGTTTGAAGCTCCATATGAGCCTATTATGGACAAAGCGATGGCGATGTTCGAGCAGTGTATGGACAACGGCTGGATAGTGGACGGGGTGATGAGCCAAAGCATTGCTCAAGCCACTGAGCTTTGGAAGCTACGCGAATACATCTCAGAAACGATTTCGGTGTTTACCCCTTATAAAAATGACGTATCGGTATTAATCAGCTACGTGCCTGAGTTTATAAAAGACATTGAGGCGGTGGTCAATAGCCACTATCCTGACTTCGAGATTTGTTGGTTTGGTCATATTGGTGATGGTAATTTGCACCTCAATATTTTGAAGCCTGCTAACCTATCGAAAGATGAGTTTTTTGAGAAGTGCCAAAGCGTTAATGACTTAGTGTTTGCCACGGTACAGAAATACGGCGGCTCGGTGTCGGCTGAGCATGGGGTGGGTATGACCAAAAAGCCCTATTTACAATACACCCGTAGCGAGACTGAGATTGAGTACTTAAAACAGCTTAAAAAAGTGTTTGATCCGAATGGGATTATGAACCGTGGCAAAATCTTTGATCTTTAGGCGACGTCTCTTTTAGCCTTTCAGACTTAAGGTAGACTTAAGCTCCTTTAGAACACTTTAGAAAAAGCCGTGTCATTATAAAAGTGCACATTTTGAAAGTGCTCATTCTATTCAAATAACACCTAGGTAATTTCGTCAGATGATCTGACCTGTCGTCAATTGACATAAGAGCAAACTGAGGGCGAAAAGAAAGAGCGGTTTAGCCTCGATTGCAACGGTATCCTGCTAAGTTGAGCGAATGGCGTGGCTAGGCTTGGGGTGGCGACGCGAAGCAAGCGACAGCCCAAGGTGTAGCCAACGTCTCGCTCAAATTGGCAGATACAAGTGTAAAGCGAGATTGGCTACTACGGTTACATTCTAAGAAAGTAAATAGAACATAAGTGATTAGGAAAAATAAACCGTTCAGTCTAAAATGAGTGGCTTAAAAAATGATAGGAAGTAAATATACGAGCGCTAAAAGTACAAATATTCCTAATATTCCTTGAACTAATAAAAAGGTCTGATGGGGGCCGACCACGTGTTGAATCATATTGCCCATCGCATTTAAAGTAATGCCTGATTTTCTGATATACGGTGGTGTCTCAATTTTTTGCACTGCGTTTAGAAATTTCTCCGTATATTCAGGGCTCCATGAATTAGGTTTAAAGGGAAGAAACTCAGATAGACTATTGGCTTGCTTTTTGGTGGTCGGCGACCATAGCCAGCGCTCAAGGAATAACATCCGAAATGCCCAATTATCAAACTTTGGCACTTTAATTGGTTGCACCATTATTACCTTAATGTGCTTGTGACGTTTGTCCTCAAAGATATTACTTAATAAAGGAATCAATACCTTCTTCTTGCCTTCTATACATTGTAAAAAGTGACCATTACCATAACAAAGAATACCGGTTACCGCATTTTGATGATTATATCGACGTGCTTGTTGTTCAACCATTGCAAATATCTTAGTGTCTATACGACTTTTGAAGGTTAAACTACTCACATAAACTAACCTCATAAAATCATCATCATCGATTTTACTTAAGGTTTCAACGGTGGAATGCTCGTATAGAGGCATTGTTATAATCCTTAAAACAGGTCGTAATTTATGTCAATTTATAGACGACTGATAAGGCAAAGTATGAATTTACTAATTCGTCTTACCAATCTAGCATAAATATAGTAACTTTGTATTACATAGTTTAACGCTTGTAACCGTCCATACCTTGTGTAAATCAGTTTAAAAGTAATTCAATTTAGGAAAAACTAAACTTATTAATAAAAATAACCTTGTGAAAAAAAAGCAGCTTAAGTGACATCAGACAAATTAAAAGGTAACTATATGACAGATAAAATCGAAGATTTTCATTTAAAAATTGCAGAGATTAGAAAAAAAGACTATCCCCAACTAAAGCAGTTAATGGATCGTGTGTACGCAAACTTGGGCGGGGCGTGGTCAAAAAACACCGTAAATACGTTAATTGACTCTTTTCCTGAAGGACAAATCGCTCTGTTTGACCACGATAAGCTGATTGGTATGGTGCTGACCATGCGGGTCAATTATCAACGCTTTTCAAATCCACACACTTATGATGACCTACTCGGTCAAAGCGAAATCATCAAAGATGATCCCGAAGGTGATGCGTTATATGGTATTGATGCGCTCATAGATCCTGATTATAGAGGCTATCGATTGGGACGCCGCCTATATGATGCGCGAAAAGAGCTGTGCCGCCAAATGAACTTTCGCGCTATCTTGGCCGGTGGTCGTATCCCTAAATACTATAACCATCAGGACTTGACGCCCGGCGAATATATCGATGCTGTTGAGGCCCGTGAAATCTATGATCCTACTTTGTCTTTCCAGTTATCCAATGGGTTTATCGTTAAACGTATTTTGACCGGCTACCTACCTGATGACAAACAGTCTAAAGGCTTTGCTACCCTGCTTGAGTGGGCAAATATCTATTATGAGCCACAAGACTACAAACCTAATGCCCGCAAAACCGATGTGCGTATTGGCGGTATCCAATGGCAGATGCGCGAGGTCGAGTCGCCTGAAGAGCTACTACAGCAAGTCGAATTCTTCGTCGATGTTATGGCGGATTATAATGCTGACTTTGCCTGCCTGCCTGAGTTTTTTAACGCGCCATTAATGGGTCTGTGTGAGTCAACTGATCAAAATATTGCCATTCGCTTCTTAGCGGACTATACCGAATGGTTTAAAAACGAAATCTCGAACCTTGCGGTCAGTTATAACGTCAATGTGATTGCCGGATCTATGCCATTATTTGATGAAGAAGAAGAAATATTGTATAACGTTAGCTATCTTTGCCGACGAGATGGCACCGTTGAAGAGCAGCGCAAAATTCATATTACCCCTCATGAGCGCAGTGCATGGGTGATTGAAGGCGGTAATAAAGTACAGGTGTTTGATACCGATGCAGGACGAATTGGTATATTAATCTGCTATGATGTTGAATTCCCTGAGCTTGCGCGTCTGTTAGCGCTAGAGGACATGGACATCTTGTTCGTGCCTTTCTGGACAGATACCAAAAATGGCTACTTACGCGTGCGCCATTGCGCCCAAGCACGCGCCATTGAAAACGAGTGCTATGTCATGATTTGTGGTTCAGTCGGCAACTTACCGCAAGTAGAAAGCTTAGATATTCAGTACGCCCAATCGTCCGTATTCTCCCCTTCTGACTTTGCGTTTCCCCATGATGCCATTATGGCTGAAACCACTGCCAATACGGAGATGGTGTTCTTCTCGGACTTGGATTTAGACAAGTTAATACATGTGCGCAATGAGGGCTCAGTGAATAATCTTAAAGACCGTCGTGAGGATATCTTCACCTTAAAGTGGAAGAAAAAAGCCAAACAGTCGGTTAAACACAGTACGCCAAAAGAGCTTAAAGACAACTCTCATAGTGTGAGAGATGGGGTGCCTCTACATGATAGAGCGACCAAACCTATGTAATAATATAGTTGAATTTTATGTCACACCGTGATGTTGAAAAACTTGAGTCTAATTCTAAACCTAATTCTATGCCCAATTCTACGTCAAAGCTTGCAACCTCAAAAAAGGCATGGGCTTGGGCATGGACTTGGTTAGGCTCAGTCTTTAAGTATCTGGTTTTGTTTTTGGTAATTTATACGGTAATAAACTGGTGGCGTCAGCCGGTGATGCCTGCCAGCCCTACCCTACAGCTTAAAGATTATCGAGGACAACCTGTCGATATCGATAATTTGAGTCAGCGCTCCCCAGTATTGGTCTATTTCTGGGGAATGTGGTGCGGGGTTTGCCAAGTGACCTCGCCTAAGATTAATGCGTTGGCACAGTCTGGTCATTATCCGATTGTCACCATTGCCATCCAATCGGGGAGTAATGATGAGCTTCATCACTATCTGTCCGAACATGACTATACTTTCACCACGATCAATGATGAGTCTGGCGAGATATTTCGACATTGGGAAGGGCAAGTGACGCCGTCATATGTCATCTTAAAAGATGGCGAAATGACCCAAGGATTAACAGGTATTCAACCCCAATGGTCTTTAAGACTAAGATTGTGGTTATCCTCTTTGATGTAATGTAGGTGTAATGCAGGGGTTATGCAAATGAGTAATGTCTGCTATTTACGATAGTAGCTATCGTGTTCTCTTAACCACCAATTCATATTATTTTGACGTTTCGCTCTAAACGCTTCAAGCTTTGTGGCAGCTTTTACATTATGACGTCTTAATGTATCAATACCAAATAAGATCGGCACACTGACCAATACCCCATGACGCAGTTTTGACTTAGGCAACCCCAGTCCATCGCCAATATCATCACCAACTAACGTCCTTGTGACACTGGCATTGACCAATTCAACAAATCTGCCTTTTTTATTGTCCTCGCCCATAATCTCTGATGGCAACCTGTGCAGCGCATCTGCTAACGGTTTACCGACCTCAAAGTCTAAATGCTGCGTGGCCAAATAAGTATAGATCCACTCCCAGCACTGGGTTTCAGTGTCGGGTAGCCGCTTTAAATCAATACCCATCCACCAACTGGCTAAATGCCATAAGTGCAGGATACCTTTGGCTTCTTCTTGAGTAATTCTAGCACCTAGAAGCCTTAACCCTCGCATAATTAGTAAAGAGAACTGTAAATGGGTGGCGACCATGTCAGTTTGATTGATTGGTGTGCCCCAATAGGCAGTATCCCACTCTTGTTTGAGCAGCTTTTGACGGACGATGGCATGTATCTGGCGGACGCTAATACTTTGTCGCCACCCTTCACTGCCTATCGCTAGCACACTATCTGCCCCATTAATCTGAGGATGCTCTGAGACTGCTAAAATATAAGAATAGGTTCGCATCAGCCTAGGTAGTGCATCGTGAACCAATGCACCAGTCTGGGTTAAAGGGAGCGATAACGCAGGGATGCTATACCCTGCCATTAAGGCTACATTTCGAAGTAACCATATCAGCATCAATGGATAGCGGCGGTAAGCAATTGCGCCAATTTCTGCCAAATCTGCATTAAACCACTCAGGGTGGGAGGAGAACTGCTCGACAAGCTGTTGATAATTGGCATTATCGTCTAACGCATTGTCGTTTAAAGCATTGTTATTTAATGCATTGCCGTTTAAAGCATTGTCGTCTATCACCTCGCCATTTATAACAATGTCAGATTCAGTCTTGAATGACGCTGATAAGGGTTTGGTCGTATCTGCTAGTGAGTGCTCGGACATAATATGAGCTTGCAGCGGTTTGGCAAACTTATAATTGGCGGCAAGCAGTCTGTCTGCAACAGGGTCTCCCCTATCGTACCCTTGAGCCATTTCATTCAATAAGTCTTCTGAAACCGTGAAATCTTTTGGCAATAAAAACTGGCGTATACGCTTTAAAACCTGTAGGTCGGCGTGGTGGTCTATCGCCGTGGTACGACCATGGTGTTTGATCATAGGAGTACTCTTAATGGTGTCTAGGCCCAATAAATCTCAATAAATCCTCAATAAATCTCAATAAATATTGGCGAGATGTTTGGGTCTGTATAGAATAATATGATTAAAAATTATAACACGCCTGCATGACAGTTGATTTTAAGTCGTGGGTTTCAGATTGCTTAAAAGCACGTTACACGCTTCACGTAACTCCAGTTGAATATGACTAGGTTAGTTTGAGTTAGGTCGAGTCGGGTTAAACACAGCATAACTTTTTATGACTGACACATTTTTAGGTTAAGCTAACAACGGTCTTCATATAAACGGATAAATTCGTCTATAATACGTTTGAATAAGTTATACCATGAACGAGGGTATCCACTCTCACTGATAGTCACACGATCTTAAAGTGTTTTGACTATATATTTTACCTCACACGGTTAAGGACAGTTTATGGACCCTCACGCTACTGATACCCCCTCTGCAAAAGAACCCCTCCCTTTATATGAGTATAACCCAGACTTTAGTAATGGAAAGTGGTTTCCAAACTGGAAGCCTTTTCAGGGTGATTTAGATCGCCATCCAGTCGCTATCAATGAATATTTACCGCCTGTCAAAAGTGTCATGCTAGCCATTCAACATACCTTTGCGATGTTTGGCGCGACGGTGTTAGCCCCATTGTTGATGGGGTTTGATGTGAATTTGGCTATTTTGATGTCAGGCATCTGTACCATACTGTTCTTTGTAATAACGGGCGGTCGTATGCCAAGCTATCTTGGCTCTAGCTTTGCGTTTATCGGTCCAGTGATCGCAGTCACGGCCTATGCAGGCAGTGGCCCAAACACCAACTTAAATGTTGCTCTTGGCGCTATTATGGTGTGCGGTATGCTTTACGCTTTGGTAGGGCTTTTGGTGATGAAAGTCGGTACTGATTGGATAGAAAAGCTGATGCCACCTATTGTCACCGGTGCAATCGTGATGATAATCGGTCTGAACTTAGCCCCTGTTACGGTACAAGGCATATCTGCTGACCAATTTGATGCGTGGATGGCCACTTTAACCGTGGTGCTGATCAGTAGTGTGGCTATCTTTACCCGAGGTATGCTTCGCCGTCTGCTGTTACTTGTCGGCCTTTTGCTGTCTTACATTATTTACTACATGGTCGCAAATATAATGGGTTACGGCACACCTATTGACTTCACTACCGTACAACAAGCGGCTTGGTTTGGCTTGCCTACGACGCACACGCCAGAATTTAGCTTAGATGCTATTATTTTAATTGCGCCCATTGCCTTTATCTTAATCGCTGAAAACTTAGGCCACTTCAAAGCCGTTGAAGGAATGACTAAATCTCATGTCACCCCTTATATTGGTCGCTCCTTCTTTGCTGACGGTGTCGCCACCACATTTTCAGCTGGTTTTGGCGGTACGGGCGTCACTACCTATGCTGAAAATATTGGGGTAATGGCCGTCACCAAAATCTACAGTACTACTATCTTTGTTATGGCAGGTGTGGTGGCTATATTCCTTGGCCTATCGCCTAAGTTTGGGGCAGTGATTCAAAGTATTCCAGCAGCCTTATTGGGGGGCGCGTCTATTGTGGTATTTGGATTAATTGCCATTGCTGGGGTGAAAATCTGGATCGACAATAAAATTGACTTTAGTAAAAATAGCAATCTCATCATCGCTGCCGTTACTGTCATAATGGGGGCTGGTAATTTTAGTCTCCATATCGGCGGCTTTGACTTAGGCGGTATCGGAACCGCAACGCTTGCGGCTATTGTTCTAAATCTGCTGTTTAATCGTGAGATCGCTAATAAAAAATAGCCTCTTAAACCTAACATCGAAACTCTAATTCTGGGCGTTGTTTCAAATTAAGGTTTTGGGTCTAAATAACAAAGCCCATTTTGATTGAAATGGGCTTTATTTATTTCCACATTGCACGCTAACGACGACGGTAAAAACGAGCAAAGAAACGATAGCGGCGCAGTTTAGCCGTTTGATTAAGTGGTTTTGGTTTGAGCGACCCTAAATATATGGCAAACATGGTCATAGCTGCGCCTGTCCATTGTAGCGTATTGATGGGTTTATCTAGCCAAAAGTAATCGATTACTAAAGCGGCGACCGGCTCACTTAACAGCAGTAATCCCGTTAACGCTAAAGACAACTTCGGAATCGAATAAGCGATTAGTCCCCATGCTAAACACTGCATCACCGTACCATATATAATAATCCAGCCAAGTTCACTTAACGAGTTGGGTAGTATTTTTCCACCATCAAATATCAGCATGGGTATCAACATCGCAAGACTACCGCCAATACTAATACGCCGCATTAGAATAAAAATCGGCGTGGCAACGGTTTGGTGGGTCAAGCGAATAAAAGTCATTGAGGCCGCCAACATACTGGCGGATACGATGCCCGTAACAAATCCGTAAGCCGCATGGTTGTTATTGGCAAACTCGGGGCTGGCAATGAATACCACGCCTAGTAAAGCAATGACCAAGCTGATAAGTTGCAAGATGGTTTGACGCTCTTTGAATATCAAAAAACCCAACGCTGCTAAGAAAAATATCTGCAAACTATTGAGCAACGTCGAAATACCTGGCCCTACTGCATAAATACTTTCATGCCATAATGCCAAATCTATTCCTAAAAATGCACCAGACAGTAGCGCATAAAACAAGGCTTTTTGAGACTTTTTGTGCGTCTCTGCCTTTGGCATGCGTTGATTAAAAATCATTGCCAATACGGTAAACACAATACCTGATATCGCCAGTCGCCAAAATGACATAGCATAGCCGCCGACATCCACATGGGCGACAATAAGACTTCCTAGCCCAAAAATAATACACCCAATAATCAGCCCTATCGCAGGTAATTGGGCGTTGTCCTTAATTTTTATCATATGACGACCTAGCGCTTTTAATAAGAGGCTATAGAGAACTTAGCTTTTTAATTGGTTGAAATAAATAAAGGCTTTCTTTATTAGACTGCCCTATTTTATCGGACTGCCCTTTTGGTTAATCAGTGCAAATTTAGACCATTAATTGTTCATGTGTTAGTGTATTATTTCCATACAGGTTTTTAAATGATAGATTTGATTTTCAAAACAGCTAAAGAGATGTCAAGGAAGCCGATTATGCCAAAAAATGATGTTTTACGTGCAAAGATTAGACTATTAGGCTCATTGTTGGGAGAGACCATTTCTCGCCAATCTGGGGTGGAAACGTTACGTACTATTGAAACCTTGCGTCAGGGGTTTATACAAGAACGACGCGATCCTAATGAACAAAATAAGCAACAACTGATAGATCTTATCGCCTCGCTGGACAACCAAACTTTGAAGAATGTCATTCGTGCGTTCTCTATCTATTTCTTTTTAGCTAACCTCACAGAAGAAAACTACTTACGTGATCAGCGCCGTGTTTTACGAGAGCAGTCAAAACTATACTGGGAAGGCTCATTTCGTAATACCTTACAAGAGTGCCGTGAGCGCAACGTCAGCCCTGAACAAATAAAAGAGCTGATAGATCAGCTTAAGTTCATACCGGTATTTACTGCACATCCGACAGAAGCGCGTCGACGCACCACCATGAATATCCTGCAAACCTTGTATAAATATACCTATGATCTAAAGCAGCTGCCAGAAGACAGTGTCGCCTACGAGCAAGCCAAACAAAAAACGGCACAAACTATAGACCTGTTATGGTCATCGGATGAAATACGCACCCGCAAACCTTTGGTATTTGATGAAATTAATAATGGTCTGCATTATTTTAATGCCAGCTTATTTACTGCCATTCCACAGGTTTATCGCAATCTTAAAAAAGCCATTGATCATATCTATCCCGAGTTAAACGACTACCCGCTACCTACTTTTTTGACCTTTGGTTCTTGGATAGGCGGTGATAGAGATGGTAACCCATTTGTCACGCATGAGACCACTGAAATGGCAGTTCTCATGCATGCTGATACGGTTTTACGCCATTATCAAGTTATGATCAAGAAGCTACGTCGTGAGCTGATCCATAGTAATACTATTATCGATATATCTTCTGAAGTCTACCAAAAAATAGAAGAGTATAGTGAGCTTGATAAAAAAGTATTCTACTACAATCCTAATGATTATAATAACGAGCCTTATCGCAGATTATTGTCAATTATTCTAGCCAAGATCAAAGCAACCAATGACTTTATCCAAAGTAAAGGCTCAGATACTGAAGCACAACCATTTGCTTACCAGTCACCGAAGCAGCTGCTAGAAGATTTACGCATCATTCGACAAAGTGTTGAAAAACATGATAGTGCTCATGCTAATGGATTGCTCCTCGATGCCATACGTTTAGTAAAAACGTGCGGATTCCATTTGGCCTCCCTAGATATCCGTCAAGATTCAGAGTATCACGGCGATGTCGTTGCTGAAATTTTCGCTAATGCGCCAAACTTACCTGATTATAAATCGCTTAATGAAAGTGAACGTCAACACTGGCTAACGCTGCTGCTACAAAAAACTGGGACACCGCTGATCTATGTCGACAATCTAAGCGATCAAGCGCGGGAACAGCTTGCGTTAATGAACTCCGTAGCGACACTGCGAAAGCTTATCGGCGAAGACACATTTGGTAGCTATGTTATCTCCATGACCAACAATGCCAGTCAGCTGTTAGAAGTCCTATTGCTGATGCGCTTCTCAGGTCTATCCGGTATTAGTGACGAGGGTTATCTAACCTCAGCTTTACCGATAGCACCTTTGTTTGAGACCATTGAAGATCTAAAAAATATCAACAAAATCCTCCCTACTGTATTAGACAACCCGCTCTATAGAGACATGCTAGCACACTCTGGAAACCTGCAAGAGATTATGCTTGGGTATTCCGACTCCTCAAAAGATGGCGGTATTATCACCTCAGCTTGGCAGCTCTATAAGGCTCAACAGACCATTGCTGGCATAGCGAAAAAGTATGGCATCAAAACCCGCTTGTTCCATGGCCGTGGTGGCTCTGTCAGTCGTGGTGGTGGTCCAACCCATCAATCCATTGCAGCGCAGCCAGCAGGTACGCTTGATGGTCAAATCAAGTTTACCGAACAAGGTGAAGTGCTGTACGCCAAGTATGCCAATCCAGACACCGCCGTCTATGAGCTGACCATGGGCATTACCGGTGCATTAAAAGCCAGTTCATCAAGATTTGTTAAACAGCCTGATGCGCTTTCAAAGTATGAGGATTTATTTGCTAAGCTTGCTGAGGCAGGAGAAACACAATACCGAGCGCTGACAGACCATACGCCAGGCTTTTACCAGTTTTATTCTGAAGCAACACCAGTGCAAGAAATATCTTTACTCAATATTGGCTCACGTCCTTCTCATCGCAAAAAAGGTCTGCCGAGTAAATCCACCATCCGCGCCATCCCTTGGGTATTTGGCTGGTCACTCGCTCGCTTTACCCTACCTGCTTGGTATGGCGTCGGTAGTGCGCTAAGCAGTGTCAAAGAGGATGAGGCAATGATGAAAGAAATGAACGCCCATTGGCCATTTTTCCGGGCTTTTATTAGTAATATCGAGATGTCATTTACCAAGTCAGAGATGAGTATCGCAAAAGCCTATAGTTTATTGTGCGATGATGACAGCTTACGCGAAAAGATTATGCACGCTGTTTTAAAAGAGCATCAATTAACCCATGATGGTCTGAATTCATTGCTAGATCAACAGGCTTTATTGTCCAATCAGCAAGACTTAGCGGAATCACTTGAGTGGCGAAATGGCTACTTAGATCCTATTAACTATATTCAAATTGAGCTGTTGAAGCGGCTGCGACATCATAATGCTACCGCGTCTGAAAATGTAGTTAACCGTGACAGTACTGTTATTATTGATAGTCCTGATAATGATCATTCTATTAATAACGATAACGATATCAATGTCACAGACCCTCTCATTCGCAGTATTAATGCTCTGGCCGCAGGGCTGCGTAATACAGGCTAAGTGTATAAGTTAAGTCTCGTTTCAATAAATTAATAGCTAAATAAACAAATAGCCAAATTAAAGACATCAAAAAGCCCAACGTTAATGATTTAACGATGGGCTTTTAATGATTGGCTTTAACCGCTTAAAAGTCTAAAGCTCTAAACACTTAAATAACTTAAATAACTTAAATAACTTAAATAACAGTGTATTGAGCGCTTAGAATTAGTATTAAGAGTTAAACATTAATCAATTACTTTGAAGCAGCCGCTTGAGCAGCAGCGACTTCAGCAGCGAAGTCTTCTTGTTTTTTCTCGATACCTTCGCCTACTTCAAAGCGAACGAATTCTTTAACCGTAACGCCGTCAGCTTTCATTGCATCACCCACTTTTTGGTCGTTATCCATGACGTAAGCTTGACGAACCAATACCACTTCGTCTAAGTATTTACGTAAGCTACCTTCAATCATTTTTTCAATGATGTTGTCAGGCTTGCCAGACTCACGTGCTTTTGCTTCAGCGATATCTTTTTCACGAGCTAGGATATCGGCTGGTACATCAGTGTCATTCACAGCTACTGGATTGAACGCTGCGATGTGCATTGCTAAGTTCTTACCACTGTCATCGTTGCCGCCTTCCGTTGAAACCACAACACCGATACGTAGACCATGACGATAAGATGATAGATTGTCGCCTTCAACGATTTTTGCACGACGGACTTGAATGTTTTCACCGATTTTTTGAACCAAAGATACACGTGCTTCTTCAACCGTTTGACCATTACCATAGTCAAGCTCAGCAATGTTAGCAGGATCCGTTTCGTTGTTCGCAAGCGCAAGCTCAGCGACTTTATTAGCAAATGCGGTGAAGTTGTCGTCTTTAGCAACGAAATCAGTTTGGCAGTTCACTTCTAAAAGAATGGCTTTATTGCCTTCTTGAGCGATGATAATGGCACCATCAGCAGCGATATTACCTGCTTTCTTAGCGGCTTTAGCTTGACCTGATTTGCGAAGGTTATCAATGGCAGTTTCTACATCGCCAGCGGTTTCTTCTAATGCTTTTTTACATTCCATCATACCAAGGCCAGTACGGTCACGAAGTTCTTTTACTAATTTTGCAGAAATCTTAGACATTTTTTTTCCTCTATTTGAGTTGTTATGGGATATAGAATTTAGATATGGAACAGTGTAAGGATATAAAATGACAAGGGCATGACGAGGGATTCCACATCATGCCGCTATGAGTCAAGTAATACGCGTGAAATTAGGTAAGTAGTCTATTTCAATATAAACAATCATGACTATAAATAAATACCTAATTCAGGAACGTCACATAACTTTTAACTATTCAATACTTTAATTACTCAGCTGAATCAGCTGGTGCTTCAGGGGCAGCCGCTTCTTCTGTTTGCGTTTCAGCAGTTTGAGCTTCCGCAACAGGAGCGTCTTGGGTAGCAGGCGTTTCTTCAGCTGGAGCAGCCGCGCCACCCGCTTGAGTTTTCGCGTATTCTTTACCCGCGATAATGGCATCTGCCATACGGGTTACGTATAAAGTTACGGCACGAATAGCATCATCATTAGCAGGGATAACGTAATCAACATTATCTGGGTTTGAGTTGGTATCAACGATACCGATCACTGGGATACCTAAGTTTTTAGCTTCTTTAATAGCAATCGCTTCGTGGTCAACGTCCACTACGAAGATAGCGTCAGGTAAGCCGCCCATGTTTTTAATACCACCTAAAGAGCGCTCAAGTTTTTCCATAGCACGTGTACGTTCTAAAGCTTCACGCTTAGTTAGCTTAGCGAAAGTACCGTCTTCAGCTTGTTTTTCTAGCTCTTTTAAACGGTTGATTGACTGGCGTAGTGTTTTCCAGTTTGTCAACATACCACCTAACCAGCGGTGATCAACGTATGGCTGACCAGCACGTAGCGCTTGTTCACGAATGACTTCGCTTGCCGCACGCTTAGTACCAACAAATAATACTTTGTTGCCTTTAGCGGCTAGGCCGTTTACGTAAGTTAACGCTTCGTTGAACGCTTTTACAGTGTGCTCAAGGTTGATGATATGGATTTTGTTACGAGCGCCAAAAATGTATTGGTTCATTTTTGGGTTCCAAAAACGGGTTTGGTGACCAAAGTGAGCGCCAGCTTGTAGAAGGTCGCGCATTGGCATTTTAGTTGGACTGTTTGACATGTAAATTTCCTTTGAAAGTTGGGTTATGCCTCCACACTGCAAAAATTACCGATCCATCGACACGCATTTGCTTTATTTCAAAAGCCTAAATAACGATTAAAACTCGTTAAGGCTAAATCTGATACAACAAATTAGTCAAGCCGACGGACACCCAGCAATTTTTAGACGCAATGTGTGTGTCATTGGTTAAAGATGGGTTTAAAAACTAAGTTAATATTTACTTTGATTCTTATGTGTTACTTGTATAAGTGTGATTTATTAAAAATACGCCATAAATCAAGCACTAATTACACAGAATGTTATAGAAACAAAATAAGGCACATATTTTACCATAATTAAAGCCTGAGGTGAAGTATTTATACGGCTATCGATTTTCGATTAAACTCCTTGAAAATGCTTAAAATAATCTGACATACGTTAGAATAAATTGATAATGAATACAAGGCGGTAACATAGCCATAAATAAAAGTAAGCGAAGCGTATGTTATACTAATCGACTATTAACTCAATCTTTTAAACGCTTGCTCTTTACTAACTATATTCATTCAAACAGACGGTATCAGGCCCTTGTTTGTTAACCCTGAACCTATCAATATTAACTTATAAAATAATATCTTATGACGAATACTAATGACTTAATACTGGCCCCAGAGGCCATTGAAAAAATGCGCGTCGCCGGAAAACTTGCCAGCGATCTATTGGTAATGCTTGATGACCATGTTAAAGAAGGCATCAGTACAGAAGCGCTTAACCAAATTGCTCATGAGTTTACGTTAGATCATGATGCCATTCCTGCCCCGCTAAACTATGGTCAACCCCCCTTTCCTAAATCTATTTGTACCTCAGTAAACCATGTGGTCTGTCATGGTATTCCATCGGAAAATAAAATCTTAAAAGATGGCGATATTATTAACATTGATGTGACAGTGATTAAAGACGGCTATTATGGTGATACCTCTAAAATGTGGATCATTGGTGAAGGCTCAATTATGGCGCAGCGTATTTGTGATGTGGCTCAAAAAGCCTTATACGCAGGTATGAAAGTGGTCAAAAATGGGGCGCACCTAGGCGATATTGGTGCTGCCATTCAAGAAGTGGTTGAGCCAGAGCGCTTTAGCATCGTTCGTGAATTTTGTGGACATGGCATAAGTAATACCTTCCATCATGAGCCACAAGTATTACACTATGGACGCAAGGGTACTGGTATAGAGCTTAAGTCGGGTATGACCTTTACCATTGAGCCTATGATCAATCAAGGTACTTGGAAAACTAAAATCTTACCTGATCAGTGGACTGCCATCACAAAAGATCGTAAGCTATCGGCACAGTGGGAGCATACCTTAATGGTGACTGATAATGGCTGTGAAGTGTTTACAGCCCGTCCGGAAGAAGATTTAAGTTTTTTATCGACTTAGTACACATTTAAAGACTGCCTTGGCAGTCTTTTTTTTGGCAAAATAAACGCCTATTATAGTAAGCGTGTCTTGACCCTATACTATCCTACATATCTTGGAACCAAATATGTTTATTAATGACCCCACCGACTCTTTAATACCACCCCTTCCAGACTTAAAAAACAACCCTTCACGCAATTTAGGCATTCCTGACTGGCTGAAAGAAGTAGAAGCCGATATCTCTAAAGCGCTCGATAGAGGGGTGGATATACGACAGTTGGTTAGCGCTCGATCTTTTGCCATAGACAGTTTATTGACTGAGCTTTTTGATCTGCATGGATTGAATGAGACAGGTCTTGCTTTATTTGCCGTCGGTGGCTATGGACGAGGCGAACTCTCCCCTTATTCTGATGTTGATATTTTACTGCTCGCACAAGACGCTATTAATGATAGTGACGCGCAAAAGGTGGACAGTTTTGTCGCAAGCTTATGGGATGTCGGCATCGAGCCTGGACTTGCTGTACGCAGCGTGGCTGACTGCTTAAAAATGGCTGAGGATATCACGGTCGCTACCAATATATTAGAAGCACGGTTATTGGTTGGTAATGAAGCACTGTCTACAATACCCAATAATATTGTCAAAGAAGTGTGGTCACAAAAAGACTTCTATGACGCTAAAATTGCGGAATCAAGAGCGCGTCACACTCATCAAAATGATACTGAGTACAACCTTGAGCCTGACATAAAAATATCACCCGGTGGACTACGGGATATTCATACCATTGGCTGGATTACCAAACGCTATTTTAGAATTAGCAAACTATATGATCTGGTGCCCCAAGACTTTTTAACAGAAAAAGAATACGATGAGCTCAGATATTCTGAAGGGTTCTTATGGCAAATCCGTCATCACTTGCACCATTTAACTGGCCGAAATGAAAATAAGCTACTGTTCGACTATCAGCGAGATATCGGAGAACGGATGGGCTATACCGAAGAGCCTGACGATGAACCCAATGCAGCTGTAGAAAGATTTATGCGCGATTATTATCGTTGTGCCATGAAAATTTCGACGTTATCAGAAATGTTGACCTCTCACTATTATGAAACGGTGATTGAAGCAAGACTACCTGAATCTGAAAAACCGAATAAATCCGTACTCAACGCCCGCTTTAATAAAATAGGTGATGATCAAATCGCCATTGCTCACCATCATGTGTTTGCTCAGCATCCTGAGGCGATTCTTGAGATGTTTTTATTGATGGGTCAGCATGGTATCAAACAGATTCGCACTCGTACGCTACGTGCTCTAAAAATAGCGGCGCGGGGTATCGATCAACCTTACCGTGACAACCCTGTGCATAAAAAGCTTTTTTTGGATAATTTAAAAGAGCAAAACTACTTATTCCATCGTTTGCGAATTATGAAACGCTATGGGGTACTGGCTAACTATATGCCGCAGTTTGTCAATCTTATAGGACTCATGCAATACGATTTATTCCATCGCTATACGGTCGATGAGCATATTCTATTATTAATACGTATGTTGCACCGCTTTACCGATCCAAAGTATCAAGATGAATTTGCCTTAGTAAGCTCTATTTATCAGCGTATTGAGCGTAAAGAGATCATCGTATTGGCGGCCATTTTCCATGATATTGCGAAAGGACGAGGGGGAGACCATAGCTTGCTTGGCGAAGAGGATGCGATTGAGTTTTGTCTAGCGCATGGTATGAGTGAAGCCGATGCTAAGCTTATCGGTTGGCTGACGCGTTATCATTTATTAATGTCAATGACGGCACAAAAGCAGGACATCTCTGATCCTGAAGTGGTGACTCGATTTGCAAATCTAGTGGGTAATGTCACTCATCTTAACCATTTATATGTGCTGACAGTGGCGGACATGAATGCGACCAACCCGCAACTATGGAACAGTTGGCGTGCCAGCTTAATGCGACAGCTCTACACTCAGACGCGTCGTATTTTAAGAGCTGACTTAGATGCCCCGACCAACCGTCAAGAAATGATTGAGACCACGCGTAAGCAGGCCATTGCGATGCTAGATAAAGTGGACAATCAACACATGAACCGTGATGAAGTATTGGCGTTATGGGATGAGCTTGGCGACGAGTACTTCTTACGTGAGATTCCAGAAGCGATTATGTGGCATACCGAAGCCATCTTGAACCATCCACCTATCGGTAAAGCCTCTGACGCGAGTAGTGAACCTTTGGTAGTGCTACGGGAACACCGTGAGTTGACACTTGATGCGGTACAAATCTTTATTTATACCCAAAACCAAGCCAATCTGTTTGCTGTCACTATGGCAGTGTTTGACCAAATGAACCTTGATGTCCTTGATGCACGAATCATTACTGCCACTCGTGATTTTGCCTTAGACTCTTATGTGCTACTAGACCGTCATGGAACTTTGCTCACTGACTCAGAATCTCGTAAAGAATTGACGCATCGTTTAATCGATGCCTTCAAAAATCCTGAAGCGCCTAAATTGGTACAAAAACGATTGCCCCGACAGCTTAAGAACTTTCAGGTACCAACGACCATTGATTTTAACTATAATGAAGCCAGTAGACAGCATGTTATGAGCCTAACCACGTTGGATCAACCGGGTTTGCTTGCGCGCATTGGACAAGTGTTTTTGAATGAACACATTGAGGTTCATGCGGCTCGCATTACCACCTTAGGTGAGCGCGCTGAAGATATGTTCTATATCAGTGATATCGGAGATGGCATGCTCAGCGATGAAAAGCTCAAGCGTTTACAAAAGGCGTTGATACAGATATTGACCACGCCGAGTTAGGGCATTGATATTTCATTGAAAACATAACAATACGTAAAACGTTGAATAGGCACACTATGAATCCAAAATTAGAGCTTCTCCATCCCTATCCCTTTGCCAAGATGGCCAAACTTTTAGCTGAATCAGTGCCTGCCAGCGAGTATAAGACTATTAAGCTTGGCATAGGTGAGCCTAAGCATGAGCCGCCTGCTTTTGTGCTTGAGGCGCTTGCTGGAAACTTAAGTAGGGTGCAAAACTATCCAAGTACGAATGGCCTACCCGAACTACGCCAAGCGATTGCAAACTGGCTACAAACCCGTTTTGCGCTCAATCATATCAGTGCGGACTCTCAGGTACTCCCCGTCATGGGAACGCGAGAAGCTATCTTCAGTTTTGTGCAAGCGGCTATTGAACCCACTGCTGCTGAATCGGATAATAAGCCGTTAATTGTCATGCCCAATCCTTTTTATCAAATTTATGAGGGGGCGGCACTACTAGCAGGCGCAGAGCTCTACTTTGTGCCGTGTACACCAGATAATGACTTTAAGGGTGATTATCAATCTGTTCCTGAGGCGGTATGGGCGCGTACTCAACTCGTCTTTGTGTGTAGTCCCAATAACCCTACCGGCGCCGTGTTTAGTGAGTCTGACTGGCAGGCACTCATTAAGCTGTCTGATAAACATGATTTTATTATCGCTAGTGATGAATGCTATAGCGAATTGTATTTCGATCAGCCGCCAATGGGATTGCTTGAAGCTTGTGCCAATATGGGCCGTGATGACTATAAAAACTGCGTTGTCTTTCATTCGCTGTCAAAGCGTTCAAACCTACCCGGACTGCGTTCAGGGTTTATCGCTGGGGATGCACAGCTGCTTGCCCCTTATTTGCAGTACCGTACCTATCAAGGTTGTGCCATGCCCATTCACCATCAGTTGGCCTCTATTGCCGCTTGGCAAAATGAGGATCATGTGGCGCACAACCGTGAGTTATATGCTCAAAAATTTGATCTGTGGATGAGTGAATTAGGAGATATCCTACAGATACGCAGGCCTGATGCTGGGTTTTATCTATGGGTACAAGCCCCAGAACAGTTTAGTGACACACAAGGCGAGCGCGATGATGAAGCTTTTGTCAAAGCCTTGTACGAAAAGCTTAATATCAATGCGTTGGCAGGTCGCTATTTATCAAGAGACGTCAATGCTTTTAATCCTGGTAAAGGCTTTGTGCGTTTGGCATTAGTCGCCAGTGTTGAGGAAAGTCGTGAAGCTATTGAACGCATAAAAGACTTGTTAAATTAACGGCGTTATAGCACTATTTAAGAACCGGCTTTCACACCCTTTAAATGGATTCTTTTGCCTTAAAATTGCATAACTATCGCTTGTAAATATATAGTCAAAGAAGTCTAAAATGGTTACAAGGCAACCGAGTTCAAGTAGCAAGTAATACGGGAGTAGGCTTAACGAGGTTAGCGCCGTAACCATTTAGTAGTTCGCTGACCATAGTTTGTCTACGACTATATTAACCCAAACAATATGACATAACCATGGAGCGGTTTATGACAAGGCTAGACTTTACGCAACCTCCTTTTGACGTTTTAAGCGCCAATGAGCGAGAAATGCTAAAAAAACAAACCCAGATCCGCTATTTGGCTAAAGATGAGGTCATAAGTCCTGAAGATATTAACTATTTTTATGTGATATTAAAGGGCGGTATTCAGCAAAGTTTAAAAGGCAATAAGGCAGACGACTTTAACTCTACCATGTATAGCAATGACTGGTTTGATGGTCGTAAAACCCCTCTGGATTCATCAAGCTCTCAAGCTAGCTATCTACCACAACGGATTGCCATTCCCCAAATTGATGATCTGTATCACGCCAATCATGCTGTATCAAATGACGATATAGCGCCTAATTTAAATCAGGACGTTAATCCGACTTACCACTATCAAGCCATTGAAGACAGCTTGTTACTGCAAGTCAATCCTGAAGCGATAGATATGCTAATGGCTCAAAACCCACACATCAAAAACCTGCTGGGGGGCGAGCTTGCTGAGCGAATGCATGCCTATAGTAAGCGGGGACACGCTTATTCACCTTGGCAAGAACGCGCCACCCATTCAAAGGGCGCATTAAGCAACCCGCAAGCAGAATCTCAGCAGTTGATGCTGCAACCCGTATCCGCCATTCGTATGTTACAGGTTCATACTGTCTCTGAGAATGCAACCTTATTTGATGCCGCCTCCACCATGACTCAGGCAGGCTTAAAGCATGTTTTGGTGAAGCGTCTACCGACAATAGAGCGTCACCCTACCCGCTCGCATCAAAGCAATATGGGTATTTTAACTGACGCTGATATATGCCGTGCTGTCAGTGATCAGGTAGATATGAGTACGACGCTATGCCGTGATTATGCCAAATTTAAGCTGCATACCATTGACCATCACCAAGATGTCAGCGAAGCGTTATTAACTATGATTCGCCACCGTGTCCACCGGTTGCCCGTGATCGATGACAATCAACAGGTCATTGGCGTTCTTGGTCAAACGGATTTACTGGCTTTTATCAGTCACCACTCTCATTTAATTACACTACAGATCGAACAAGCCGATACCATTGAGCGACTTAAAGAGCCCGTTGAGCAGATTGGGCGATATATCCGCGAGCAACATAAAAACGGCATAAAGATCAGTGTGATAAGCCGCATGGTTCAGGCACTAAATGCTCAAGTATTTGCAAAACTTTGGCGTATTATCGTCCCAAACATGGTGTTTGAGAATACCTGTATTATCGTCATGGGCTCTGAAGGTCGAGGTGAGCAAATCATGCGTACTGATCAGGATAATGCCTTAATCATCAGAAATGGCTTTAGTCACCCTGAGTTGGCCACCTATGCCAATACGTTTAATCAAACCCTCGCTGAAATGGGCTATCCGCTATGCGATGGCAATATTATGATGACCAACCCTATGTGGCGCCAATCGTTAAATCGCTTTAAAGCTCAAGTCACTTCTTGGTTTAAACAAGAGCAACCAGAGCATGCTATTTGGCTGGCGTCACTACTCGATGCCGCCTACGTGTGCGGAGATGAACGGCTACTTGACAGTCTTCGCAGCCATTTACAGATCGCCCACCGTAGCACGGACCCCATGTTTATTCGCAGCTTTGCAAAGGCCGCTTTGCAGTTTGGCGATGTCAATCAGTGGTGGAAGAAGTTTATGCCGCTGATCGGCAAACCATTGCCACAAGACATAGATCTTAAAAAAGCGGGAATATTTCCTTTAGTCCATGGTATTCGTGCCTTGGCATTAGAAAATGATATTGTAGAGGTAACAAGTACCAAGGCTCGACTTGAGCACTTAGTGCGGGCCGATGTACTGTCAAAAAAACGGGCTGAGACGCTTAATGAAGCACTTGAATTCTTTATGGCGCGCCGTTTAGATATCGCTCTAGCCACAGAAGATAAGCAAGCTCGACAAGTGGATCCGACCACGTTATCGGCACTAGAACGGGATATACTTAAGGAGTGCTTAAATGTGGTTAAAAGCTTTAAAAATGAGCTGCGCCACCGTTATCAGCTTGAAGTTGCCTGATCGGTTAGGATAAGCTTGGGTATAAGGCATAATATTTTGACCATCTGACCCAAACTATCTCTTGTCATTATTTATAGAGCCAACATTATGAACCTTGTGCATCAGCTAAAGTCAGCTTGGTATCTTCAACGCTTAACCCGCCCTGAGCACAAGGGTATGTTTGAAAGTCCACCCCTAAATCAGTGGGTAGCTATAGATTGTGAAATGACTGGGCTTAATGCGAAGAAAAACCATATCCTATCTGTTGCCGCAGTCCATATTAATGGTAACGTTATCAATACTGGTAGTGCGCAACATCTCATCTGCCGTCCTCCTGTGATGCCAAAAAAGGATACGATTATCATTCATGGATTACGGCCTATAGATGTTGAAAATGGATTAAGCTATGAGCAAATGCTCAATACTCTATTGCCTTACATAGGCAATCGTCCCATTGTCGGGTTCTGTCCGCAGTTGGATATGCAGTTTTTAAATCTTTTAGCAAAAACCTATATGGGCGTCCCCCTTCCCAATCATGTCATTGATATTCGTCATCTTTACAACCGCTATAGTGGCAATCGTACCCAAGGCGTGTCCCATCAATCGCAACATCTTACCAATATCTGCCATCAGTTAAGGATACCAAATCTTGGCACCCACGATGCCTATAATGATGCACTCATGACCGCCATGGCGTTTTTACATCTAAAATAATCAAACAACTGCATCTAAAGATTGTAAAATTTTAGTATTATCCTACAATATGTCTATCTAACGCTTCTATTTGGTCCCTCAACCTTTTAACTCAATCACCATACTGCTAATCCTATGATGTCGCCTCTTTTGAATTCTTTTGACCCCAATATTGCAAAAGACACCTTTACTATTAATAAAAAACGTCTACAAAAAGTATCTCAACTCACCACTCGTATCGCTATTGGATTGGGTATTAGTCTTGGTGCTCTCTCACAGGCTCATTCGCAACTGCCTGAACCCATCGAGCATGCCCTGAATCGAGCTCATATTAGTCAAGATGATATCAGTTTGGTGATACTGCCTGTTAGCCCACAGCCTAATCTAAACAAGCCCAACCAGAACAACAACGCTAATCAAGCTAATCCGAATCAAGCTAATAAGGGACAAACCATTGACCGTCCCCCTACTAGCCGCTTGTCTGCTATCGTCAATCCAGCGGTAGCTAAGGAAAAACAGAATGTCATCACTGATCCAGATGCCATTCCACCTGAGCAGCCGCCAAGCCAAGTGCCTAAAATACTCGTAAAACCAACGCCTTCCTCAGTTTCTGCCAAATCTATATCTAATCAAGATACTGAGACAACAGGCTCGAAAACATCAGGCTCAACATCAACCGATACGCAGCCCGTCCTAGCAGAAAATTCATTAGACATTAACGAGTCATCGAATACTTTAAGCGGTGTTGCTGCCGCCGACTTTCCTTTTCGGCATCTTGCTGATGTGCCGCGCACCCCTGCCAGCACCATGAAATTGATTCCCACCTTTATCGCATTGGATTTGCTAGGACCTGATTTTGTATGGTTTACCAAGATATATCATACAGGCTATATCTCTGGTAATACCTTGTATGGCGACTTGATTATTAGAGGCAGTGGCGATCCTAAACTGACCCATCAACGTTTAAACAAACTGCTGTATGAGGTTAGTAAGGCTGGTATTCGTCATATAGAAGGCGACATTATATTGGATAGCTCTGTATTTCAAGGCGTTAGTAAAGATCCTGCTGCGTTTGATAACGACCCCCTTCGACCCTACAATGCCAGTCCTGATGGTCTACTGATCAACTTTAGTAGTATAGAGATGACCGCCATACCCTTACTGAATGCTGGTCAAAATGATACGGCTCAGCTTATCTATAAGCCATTGCTTGCTGATTACCAGCTACCAAACAGTGTTGGTCTTACAAACTTAGGAAGATGTTCAAGTATTCGTTCCACTTTAGCGCCTGTATGGCAAAACGAAGGCCTCAGCCTTAGAAAGCACTTACCACGCTCTTGTGGTACACACTCTTTTTATATTGCTTATCCTGATGCCAAGCAATTCGCTAAGGGCGTGGTGAAGAATAAATGGCTAAATTTAGACAATTCTATTACGGGTAATGTTAAGTTTTTAAACTTAGGCCACACCTTATCTGGTGGGGTTATTAATACTGAATACCCCCTAAAGACTGAGTTTGGAAGCTATTTAGACATGAGTACCGAGCAAGACACTACCCCGACCGTTTACTCACTTTCAAGTTTACCGTCATCGCCGATACCGTTCGTAAGCTACCCCTCACTGCCGTTATCACAGCAGATTTACGACATTAACCATTATTCAAATAACGTTATGACTGAACAAGTGACCTTAACGCTACCCTTATATATTGATGTCAAGACACTTGAAGCTGGTAGTTATGACAATACCACCGCCATCAAACCCATTAAAGAGACTCATTCAGACTATACCAAAGCCTTAGCGACTCTCAACCACTGGTGGCAAAAAAACTTACAAACCCAGCCGCCTGTTATGACGAACGGCTCAGGACTGTGCCGAGACTGTAGCGTTACTGCGGACAATCTGGCTGAATTACTCCAGTTTGCGTATCAACATCCAGACTTTCAGACCTACGTGAACTCATTGGGTGTCGCAGGTATAGATGGTACAATCGCCCAGCATGCCGATCGTTTGCCAAACTCAGCAGCGATAGGTCGTGCTTGGATTAAAACAGGGACACTTGATAATGTCACGTCGATGGCAGGGTATGTACATGGCAACTCTGGTCAAGACTATGTGGTGGTAGGCATTATCAATAGCTCAGACAATGCTCAGCCTTTAAATACGTATGAAGCCCGCTACGTGCTCGATACCATGTTAGACTGGACAGCTCAGCAATAAATATTCATTTATTTTAAAAGGCATGTGTTAATGGATATGATTTTTTTTGACAGTTGGGAGACCTTAAGCCGCATTGTCATCACAGCGGTGTTTGTCTATGTGTGCATTGTCGCCTTTCACAAAGTCTCTGGTAAGCGCTCAACCTCGCAGCTCAATAATTTTGATTGGGTAGTGACCGTTATGATCGGGTCTATCGGCGCCAGTACCATTGTATTAAAAAACGTGCCTGTCATTGAAGGGATGGCCTCTATTGCAACACTACTGTCCTTACAATATATCGTGACAAAATACTCTTCAATTTCGGCTGAATTTGCAAACATTATTATTGCAGAGCCTCGCGTGGTCTTTTATCAAGGTCAGTTTTTACCTGATGCCATGCGTAAAGAGCGCTTAACGCGTCAAGAGATCGAATGCGCCATGCGCAGTGAAGGTATTCATGATTTTGATCAGGTTGCCGCCGTTATTTTTGAGAGTGATGCCAAGCTGACTGTTGTGCCTATTCGCGATGCAGACGATCGCTTTGACGAAGATGGCAATTTAAAACCTTCTGATACCCTTGATGCCTTATCTTAGTCCGTTAAGCACTAAGACTATTCAACTGATTTAGCTTTTCAACCTGAATTCGGGATAATCAACTCATCAAATTTAAGGTAATAGGCACCGCTCTGTTGCAAAGGAATGCTTCTTACCTTATATACAAATGATCTTCATCCCTTTTTCACTTTGGAAAGGTTAGCTCCCTTCCTTTTCCAAAGGAAGGGTTAGGGATGGATTTTTTAACCCAAATAAAAACAATGGCTGACAAAAAATCTTATCCCGAATTAAGGTTATTTAAAAACCTAACTTGTTTTATCATTGCTTCATAAGCCGAATCTTAAACATAACGCGCAAAAAAAGGTTAGAGAACTTAAGCTCTCTAACCTTTTATCGTAATTAGGGTAATCAATTTACCATAATTAAATCATAGTAATCAAACCATTCATTATTTAATACGGGTCCAAGTTTGGCTACGCTTTAATGGGGTATATTTAATATTACCAGTTAGCTTCAAACTTTGACCATTCGATGCCAATGTTACTTTGCCGCCATACACTTTACCAGTTTCTGGATCTACCAAGTTACCACCAGACCATTTGTTATTACCGTCTGCTTTCAGACCCGTAAGAATTGGCAGGCCGACGATTGGTTTGTTTTTTAAGGACCCTGAGCATTTTGAGCAGACTTCTTTCGCTTTAGACGCGTCATTCACTTTAATGATGGTACCCGTGACGACCCCATTTTTTTCAGTCATCTTAATAACGGCTTTTTTCTCACCCGTTTTGTCATCAACAGATTGCCACTGGGTATTGTTTAAAGAGGCTGCCATAGCGGCAGTAGATAGTAAACCTGTCAAGGTAGCAGTTGCAAGTAAAGTAGTAAAACGTTTCATAATCGACTCCAATCGAAAAAATAAGTAAATCCATTTAAGGTATTCAACGTGATCATATCGCTAAATATGATTTGATAAGCTTGGCTAAAATATTTGACGTGTCCTAAGACTTACCAAACACTCAACCTGATCTTATCAGGGTTCAAAGCTTGTGTAGCAACGAACAGCCTAATCATACAATTTAAATTTCAGGATGTCGACACTCTATTATGCAATAGGTCTTAAAATACTGTTTATCCATTATATTTACGCATTTGCGTAACATTAAGGCATTATTATTACCGTTATGTATTTAATGCTAGTCGTTTTTTTATTACCTCATTTTAGTCAGCCTTTTACCCTTAAAATACACCCTTTCACTATCCTTATTTCACTTCATTCACTTGTAAAATTAGTATTTCACATGACCCAAAAACATCAATCAATACCAAAGCCGTCCGTACCTCTATTAGCGTTAGCGGGGCTTAGCCTCAGCTTAGTGTTAACAAGCTGTGTCGCTATCACCACACCGCACTATGCTATCGATAGCCAAACTTATCAGGCGCAAGGCAAAAACCAACGCATCTCCTCTATCGTCCTGCATTACACTGCTGAGAATGAAGCGGAATCCATTCGCTTGCTCACCACTGCCAATGTCAGCGCCCATTATTTAATTCCTTTGACTGAAAACAATACCATTTATCAGCTAGTCCCCGATCAAGAGCGTGCTTGGCATGCTGGCAAGGGTGCCTTTGCAGGGAGACGCGTGTTGAACGATACCTCAATCGGTATAGAAATTGTCAATGAAGGCATCAAAAAACAGTTTCGACGTACTACAAATACTGACAACAACGGCTACCATCCGCCTGAGCATTTTGTTGCGTTTACCGATACTCAAGTGCAAAAATTGGCTCAATTGATTAAAGACTTAAGCGATAAATATGAGATTGAGCCGACCCACATCATCGGTCACTCAGATATGGCACCGTCACGCAAGATTGACCCGGGTGCCAAATTTCCTTGGGAGCGCTTATATAAAGAATATGGTATCGGTGCTTGGTATGACGAAATTGATAAACAGCAGTTTATGAGCGATGGCTCTTTTGCCACCCTAACTATTCCACAGATAAAACAGTTATTTAGAGACTACGGATATGCAATCAACACGACTGACGAATGGGATAAGCCGAGCCGCGATGTTATTTATGCCTTTCAGCTACACTTTCGACCGCAAAAAATAGATGGAGAAATGGACTTAGAAACTTACGCTATATTAAGGGCACTCAATAAAAAGTATATCAAAGAGCACTAAACTTAATCTTATGAATAGACTTATGGGTGATCGTATGGTTCGTCATATCTAGGGATATTTGATGGCTATTCATTCATTAATATAATTTATTAGCCTTAGAAGCAGCTTGCTAAATAGGCATAACTTCATGTAAATGCTAAATAAAAAAGGAAATAAATAGGACGTGAGATTTCAAAAAACTTAAAGGCCAAAACATTTAAAGATAAGGTGCTAAAAACCTAAAAACGGGCCGCAACATCTGGACTCTTGCCACCCTACCAAATATGCAGTGTCATACGTCTTGTTTTTCTAAACAGTGGCGCGCGCCTCGTCCCTCGGCAACAACCACCATTTTATATGAATCACTATACAACTTTAGAGCAATCTTTGTTCCGCTCGAAAAATAACCATTCAAATTTAGCCAAGCTGTGAAATGTTCCGACGTATGGTTTTTGCCTGTCTCTGCTAGGTAGTACTATTCCATCGGTACGTTCTATATCTGACAGTAATAGTTCTTTTAAGGCAGGTTTTATTTGAGTTTTGACGCTTTGATAATTTTCAATTAAGAGTAATATTCCTTTCTTATGAATCTGCTTTTCATTATTTAAACTCTTTAACTTAATAATATAGAAATATACTATAATAAACCTTTATAGATAGTTTTGAGAGATGAATGGATTTTAGTGACTATATTGTTTACGTGGACGAAAGTGGCGACCCAAGATTGACAGGTTACAACCCTAAGTACCCAATATTTGTTTTAGCCTTCTGTATTTTTCATAAAAGACACTATACAAATACAGTTGTCAAAGAGGTTCAAAACTTAAAATTCAAGCATTTTGGTCACGATATGATTATATTGCATGAAAGAGAGATTCTGAAAAATACAGGACAATTTAATAATATCACTCGTCAGCAACAGCAGTCATTATTGAATGATTTAACTGCCCTGATAAATCAAACTAACTTTATTGTCATATCCTGTGTTATTGATAAACCTGAGTTATTAAAGCGCTATGAAACCCCACATAACCCCTATCATTTAGGTATTAAATTCGGTTTAGAGCGGTTGTACAATTTCTTAGGAGAGAAGAGTCAACTGGATAAAAAGACGCACATCGTTTTTGAACAACGAGGTTTAAAGGAAGATAATGAGGTTAGGCAAGCTTTCTTTGACTACTGTCAGGGTAATAACCACCATAATAAGTGCTACCCTTTTGAATTAGTAATGGCTTCAAAAAAAGTGAACTCTACTGGATTACAATTTGCAGATTTAATAGCTCGCCCTATTGGTAACCATGTTTTAAATCCACAACAGAATAACAGGGCATTTGATGTCATCAAGCATAAGTTATATTGTAAATATGGTAGAGAAAATACCGGTAAGGCATATGTAGGGTATGGACTTAAGGTCTTCCCTTAAACAGTTCTCCATAAATAAAAGGCACTAACCTAAGTTAGCACCTTTTACCGACTGGGAACTCCCGGTCCATGAATGAATTATAGACTATTAATAGTATTAAGACAATATACTTTAGATCCGGTCAGTAGGGTGCGCCCCGCGCACCAATAAATGTAGACTGTTCTAAAGGGTACATGGGACGCACCCTTGTATCTACGATACTACGGATATGCAATCAACACGACTGACGAATGGGATAAGCCAAGCCGCGATGTTATTTATGCCTTTCAGCTACACTTTCGACCGCAAAAAACGGATGGAGTATTGGACTTAGAAACTTACGCTATCTTAAGCGCACTCAATAAAAAGTATGATAAATAAAACAAGGGTCTATTGATAAATCAACAGACCCTTATTTTCTCTATAGTAACTCACTACTATTTTATCTAAGATATTGAAGGCTAATTTCCATTAGGTGCTTTTGAAGCAGCTTGATAAATGGTGATAATTTAATGTAAATGCTAAATAATAAAACAAATAAATAGGACGTGAGGTTTCAAAAAACTTAAAGGCGAAAACTTTTAAAGGTAAAGTGCTAAAAACCTAAAAACGGGCCGCAACATCTGGAATCTTGCCACCCTACCAAATATGCAACTTCATACGTCCTGTTTCTCTATACAGTGGCGCGCGCCTCGTCCCTCGGCAACAACAACCTTAAATTAATGATGTTTTTTGAGAAGACTTACTTAGAGTGCAGTAGAGCCACTTATGTATCCCTATTCTTAACTAAATAAAAGCATTGAATTGGCTTAAAACCATACCAAACCCTCATAAGGTATCTTTGTCAGAGAGTCAATTCTTGACTGAATATTGCCAACATGAATTTCAAGTTTATGACCATCTGGATCCAAAATATAGTAAGACTGTCCTTCACTTTTGTTATCTTTCCATTCAATGACATTTGACTCTTTGAGTTTTTCAACAAACTTATCAAAATGACTTGCTTCAATGTCAAATGCAATATGGGTATAATCAGTTTTAGGGCTAGGTATATCACAAGATAGGCAAAACCATAACTCACCAAGCGTTAGATAAGCACCTTTATTCCACTTTACATGAGGTGTAAAGCCTAAAATATGCGTATAAAAATGCAATGATGCTTCTAAATTACTGACAGCTATTGTGATGTGATTGAGTCCTGTTAGCATGACAACTCCTATAAATCTTTATTTATTTTATATAGACAGCTTTCAATAACCCAAATCGACAAACAGTAGGGTGCGCCCCGTACATCAGTAAATAGAGACTGCTCTATATGGTAGGTGGTATGCACCCTACGATCTTATGCGAAGTATTGCAAGTTTACGATTATGCTCAGCGGGCTTACAAGCTCTTTAGTAAGAACAGTTTCAGAGGCTGGATGGGTTGTTCGAAATATTATAAAGATTATCAACTCTGAATATAACTTCGATAACAACAAGTCTTAAATGTGTATGAGACTTAATATTAGGGGTAATAATTCACTAAGAATTATATGCGTTATAGGTAGGCGTTTATTAAAGGCTATATTCTTCTCTCGGTAAGAAAGGGCATCGTAATTATGTATTGTGGTCGGTAGGGTGTGCCCTGCGCACCGTTTGGTATTAGCATTTCGACCAATATAGAGAGCTATATTAATCGATAATAATAACTACCGTCTTTTATTAAAAAATGCTATAAATGCTACGCGTGCTGAACTTTATGCTACCTAAAGATAAGTTTACTAGGATTTTAAAATAATACCAATAATTATCCGTAATGATTAAGTAAAAACGAAAGAAAGATAAGAAGATTATGAATCGACATACAGCCATTTAAAATAGATTAAACTCTCTTCATCAGGTATTTTATCAACTAGAATTTCTAAACTTGACCCCTTCTAAAGAATTAAGGTAGTGAGGTTAGTCGTTTGTAGCCTATTCCTTTTAATATATGACCAGTCACAAAAAAGGCGAGTCATTTAATGACTCGCCTTCCTTATATTTAGAAAACCCTTATATTTAAAAACCTTATCAAATTGAAACAAGGTTTTTTAGCCCCGATTGTAGCGGATATCCTTGGTGAAACACTGTGGTGCGTGCGCTTGGTAAGTGGCGATATCGTAGCAGCAGGAACGGCACTTGCCAGTAGCGCACGCCACAGTGTAAACCAAGATAATAGCGAAAGCGGGATTGGCTCCAACAACTAAACCACTGTTATAGACTTATTCGAAATCAATCAGGCTAACTCTATACAACTACTCAAGCTCTAAAGGGGGCACTTCTTGACCGCGTTTGTGATAAAAATCAGCCACAAATTCATCAAAGGTATCGTTATCAATCGCATCACGAATACCCTGCATTAAGCGCTGATAGTAGCGTAAGTTATGAATGGTAGCGAGCTGCGCGCCGAGCATTTCTTTGCATTTATTGAGGTGATATAAATAGGCACGACTGAAGTTTTTACAGCAATAGCAATCACATTCTGGATCTAGAGGACCGACATCTTCACGGTATTGACTGTTACGAATACGCACGATGCCTTGGTTATCAAGGTTGCCAGTGACGAAGTAATGACCGTTTCGCGCGTTGCGCGTTGGCATCACGCAGTCAAACATATCGACACCACGGCGCACCGCTTCTAAAATGTCTTCTGGCTTGCCCACACCCATCAAATAACGGGGTTTGTCCGCAGGCATCAGCTCTGGCATATAGTTGAGGACGCTGATCATCTCCTCTTTAGGCTCGCCGACGGATAGACCACCTATGGCATAGCCATTAAAGCCAATGTCAAGCAAGCCTTGCATCGACTGTTGGCGTAAGTCTTTATACATACTGCCTTGTACAATGCCAAATAAGGCGTTGGTGTTGCCGAGTTTGTTATGCTCATCGACGCAGCGCTGCCCCCAACGTAACGATAACTCCAGTGACTTTTGCGCTTCAGAATACGTCGCTGGATAGGGGGTACATTCATCAAATTGCATCACGATATCGGAGTTTAATGAGTATTGGATTTGCATCGACTTTTCGGGCGATAAGAAGACCTTTGCCCCATCGATCGGTGACTTGAAAGCGACGCCTTCTTCGCTGATTTTTCGCATGGCGCCCAGACTAAAGACCTGAAAGCCGCCTGAGTCAGTCAAAATAGGCTTGTCCCAGTTCATAAATTGATGCAGACCGCCAAACTCGTCGATAATCTCAGTGCCCGGACGCAGCCATAAATGAAAGGTATTGCCTAATATAATATCAGCGCCAATGGCCTCGATATCACGCGGTAACATGCCTTTAACTGTGCCATAAGTGCCCACTGGCATAAATGCAGGCGTTCGGATCTCACCATGGGCTAAGCTAACCGTGCCGCGACGTGCGCGTGATTCGCCCACTGCGGTTTTGTGTAAGGTAAATTGCATAACATTGACTCAAAAATTGTGTAAGTAGAGACTTAAGATAATGGGTTTAGACTATAAAATGGGGTCAAAAGTTTCTATTGAAAGCATTGGTTAACGTCACAGCGTAAAAGCGCTATGAATTAAAGGATATTTCAATTATATTAGGTCGTACATGCGAGCAATTATAACACTCACAGCGCCTTATCGGGGGGCTATTGGATTTTGAGACAGAGTTTGATTTGTACTTGCTTAAAAGACCGATAACTCAAAGCAATAACACTGTGTATCAAAGCTAAACGCTGCTTATTTGAAAATTTACTAGTAATCGTTAGTTTACTTTGATATAAAAGCAGAGTGACCTGTCACAAGTTGCATTACTTTTTATCTTCTTTTTTACTTCTATAACATCGTCTATCTACTCATTGCCAAGAGTCAAGGTGTCAGGCGAGGATACGTTTATGAGCTTAAGAATTATTATTGTCGTTATATTTATCCTACTATTAATTGCGTTGTTTTATATTGCATTTCGAGGTGACTCGTCGCAAGTTAAGCGCAAAGGTCTTGAGCAAGAGGCTAAACCAGATGCGCCAGATGCTCTAAACAAGCCAGATGCACTCGATGAGCTTGCTGTGCCTGAAGAGTCAAACCTCGCAGACTCACAGGCTAAACATGAGCGAGACACTCATTATAGTAGCGAATTTGATGACGATGAGATAGTGGATGCACAGTTTGCAAACGACGCACCTGTGACAGTCTCAGCTGCTGATTCCGCTGACGTTCCCAACGATTTATCTAAAAAAGAGTTGGCTAAAAACGACTTATATGAAAAAGAGTTATCTAAAACGGTACCCGATAAAGACTTAGCCGTAAAAGACATAGCTAACAAAGAATTAGATAACAAGGCTTCAATTGAAGCCCCGACTACTGACGCTTCTGATTCACCTGAAGTGAAAGAGATATCTAGCCAGCCTGTTACACCTCGCTCTGAGCACTCAAAAGCCGAACAACCTCTAATCAGTGAGAGTGAACTTGCTGATATTTTACAAGATAAAGAAGACGCTAAGAACCTAGAAACCGAAGAACAAGCTGAGAAAGAAAAAACTCATGAAAAAGACGCTCAAGAAGAAGATACTCAAATACTAGAACCAAACATAGTAGAGTCTAAAAAAGAAGACCTTCAGAAAGAAGAGCTTATTAAAGAAGACTCTAAGCTAGAAGACCCTGAAAAAGAAGACCCAGAAAAAGAAGTCACGCTACAACAAAAAGTTCAGCATCCCGAGAATGATCTTAAAGACAATGATCTTAAAGACAATGATCTTAAAGACAATGTTCTAAAAAATAATGACCTGAATGATAAAACTGAACATTTAAACACCCTTAACAGCCCGGACAACAAGGAAGACTCGGACGCATCACATACCTCTTCTGCTCAGTCTTCTGAACCTGCAATAGCAGATCCAGAGAGTGCCGTCACCATAAAAGACCCTAATAGTCTTGAAACAAGCAATACCTCCGCTAGTCACTCTGAAGACCCTTTGTATAAAACGTTAGCAGCTGTAGATGACTCAGACTCTACCCCTGTTTTACCTGCTAAATCGCCTGATACTACTGATACTAACAAAGTGGCTAATACTGCTGATACGGTAGTAAATCCAGAGACCGACCCCACGTCTCAAACCAAAACCCTTAAAGTGACAGAAACGGATTTTAAAACCAGTGGACCAAAAACTAAAGTCATAGTCGAAGACAATAGATCTGATACGTCCAATGGTGTGACATTAGAGGCAGTCAAAGAGGAATCCGCCCCTGCGAAACCTAGCACACAAGATGATGCTATTACAAAGGTGGTTCAAGAAGTTAAGGTTAATGATAAACACACAACCGAACATACTGTCAATGAAGATTTTAGTCAGCAAACAGTTAAGCAAGATACTGTTAAAGAAGACATAGCTAATGAAGACATCAGTATGCAAGATACTGTTAATGAAGACCTAGCTAATGAAGAGGCTAATAAAGCTAAAACGGTTGAAGAAGAAAGCATCAAAAAAGATCAGGAGCTAAGCCAGTCAAAAGGTAATGATATTAAAGACGATATAGATAATGATCTTAATAATAGCCAGTTAGAGAATATTCCTAATCAGCTTAAGGTAGAGGATAGTCAACTTAACGATGCAAGCGATGCTAACCTCGTGTCAGAAAATCGGGTTGAACCGGAACAAGAACAAGAAAAAGTTGCCGATAGCGCAGAGTCAGACATCTCGATTGCACCTGTCGTCGCGGATTTGGAACAAGAAGCCACCTTGACTAATGATATGCAGGCGTTTGATTTCGTTAAAGAATTAGACAGCACTCAGCTGACTTTGGACTTAGCTCATCAATATTTAGAAGTGGGTGAATACGACAGTGCCAAACGCTTGGTGCAAGAAGTTATCGAAGGTGATGGTAGTGATAAACAAAAGTCGATTGCTAAAGACATATTAAGTCGCTTGTATTAAACTATGCGCTCCAGAAAGGGTTAAGGTAGGGATCGGTTTTAGATGTCCTGCCGACCTTTCATAGTCCGCAATAATACGTTGTAAATTACTTATCATGACTTCATCGCAAACACCTAGCACAGCCAAACCTCTTAGAAACTCAAATATCAATTCTGATCAAGCTCCCCCTCGTAAAGTGCAACTCATTTATGCGGGGGGCACTTTTGGAAGCTATGGTAAACCTTTAGCGGCTTTACCAGCGCAAACCTTTTTACCTCTACTTATCGATAACATTCATCAAAATATTACGCCTAATGTAGCGGTACTTGCTAACTCGTGCGTCAAAGACAGCAGCCAGCTCACCCCGTCAGATCTAGCACATTTTTTTAAACTGATTGTAGAGTCTTATGCCGATGGTAATAGGCAGTTCCTATTAATTACTGGGACCGATACGCTTAGCTATCTGGGTTCATTTTTGGCTGAGGCATTTGCAGGCTCTGATCTGTGTCTGGTACTGACGGCCAGTATGAAACCTTTGTTTGACCCCAATGATATTCACGATTATAGGATAGATGCGCATAGTGATGCTTGGCAGAATTTATCAGATGCCCTTGGTCTGGCGGCACATGGCGACCCTGGTGTCTCTATTGCTTTCGCAGGAGAGTCTTGGCCGGCGCAAACCGTGCAAAAAATTCACAGCCATGATTTAATGGCTTTTACCGGTCATCACCGAGCAGGATATCCTGCTAATAGTTATGACAAACTGCTGCATCCTGCCCGCCGTAAGGTATGGATTGAAGACGCACATGCCAAGGTAGAAAGCATTGTCGCTAATGCTCAAGCAGCGATCGTTGCGACTGTCTATTGTGTGCCGAACGAGGGTGATTGGCTGGCGACTCAATTATCTAGCTTATTAACGCTACCCCCAACAGGCATCATACTCATCGGCTTTGGGGCGGGTAATATTCCTTACAATGAGCACTTAGCGACAACACTAGATCAGCTTTATCAGCATGGGCATCTTATTGTCTGTACCACTCAATGCCCGTTTGGCGGTGTCAGCGATGCCTATGCGGCTGGTAGCTGGCAATATGAACACCATGTGCTGTCCGCTGGTAGACTGACCATTTCTGCGGTTTACGCCCGTCTACTGTGGTTATGCTTAGCCTATGATAGTCCTGCACGGCGACGCCAACGCTGGAGTTATAGTGTCAGTAAATAGTATGAGTAAAGACTGTCCTTAACTGAAAACTATTTAACAAAACTATCCTTATCTAAAGACCATTTAACAAAAACTACCCTTATCTAAAGAGAAAAACGGTGCCTGATATCAAAGCGGATGAAAAACTCACAGATAATGATTCTATCCTAGACACTGACGCTATGCCGACCTCGGCAACGGCGCCTAATCAGATGGCTAAACAGTCTTTACAAACTTTTGCACTGGGTATTGAGTTTAATGGCGCAAATTACCGCGGTTGGCAACGTCAGCAAGAAGTACTGTGTGTACAGCAGGTTGTGGAAGAAGCGCTGAGTAAAATAGCCAACGAGCCCGTTGAGGTGGTGGCGGCTGGACGGACGGACGCCGGTGTTCATGGCGGAAATATGGTGGCTCACTTCAAAACGGCGGCAAAGCGTGGGGTCTATAATTGGCTTCGGGGTGCCAATAGCATTTTGCCAGATGACATTGCGGTTCGCTGGATAGAGCCAATGCCAGACGCGTTTCATGCCCGCTTTGGGGCGATTGCCCGGCGCTATCGTTATATTACTTTAAATCAGCCACAGCGCCCTGCCATGCTGAATCATTTAGTCACTCATATCCATGAGCCATTGGCATTGGACTTAATGCAACAAGCCGCTCGCCATATTGTTGGGCAACATGACTTTAGCAGTTTCAGAGCAGCAGCTTGTCAATCTAAACAGCCTGTACGCAACATTCACCATGCCAATTTATTTGAACACGGTCAATTTATTGTGTTTGATATTCAGGCTGATGGTTTTTTGCATCATATGGTTAGGAATCTCATGGGAACCTTGTTTGCTATCGGTAAAGGTGAACTGCAACCGGATGACTATCTTCGTATCTTACAGGCCAAAGATCGCACGATTGCACCTCCAACTGCTTCTCCTGATGGACTGTACTTTGTCAATGCCTATTATCCTGAGCACTTGCAAGCCTTGCTGCCATCAATGCCATTAACGCCGCAGTGGTTAAACCTACCTGACTAGACCTACCTGACTAGATATCTATGGCTAAACCTCTATGGATAAATGCCTCGTTATGCAAGGGGCTTGATTAAAACGTTTTGAACACTCCGTCAACTTTTGACCCTTAACAAACTATGTGCAACTTATCAAGTGATAGTGTGGCTATATTTGCTATAAGCCCTTTGTTAGCGTATAATTATGTCCTACTACAATTCTATTCAAAGGGTTAACCTAAATACTTATGGCAAAAAAAGACGAGATTATTGAATTCGAAGGTGAAGTTATCGATACCCTTCCCAATACACTTTTTAAAGTGCGCCTAGAAAATGGTCATGAAATCATTGCCCATATTTCTGGTAAGATGCGTAAACACTATATTCGTATCTTAACGGGTGATAAAGTTAAAGTTGAAATGACACCTTATGACTTATCTAAAGGTCGTATTACTTACCGTGGTAAGACCTAACCCATACTTATCATCTCGTTAACGCAGGCTTATTATAGAGTCTATAACATTCGAATGGTTTTAGTATCATTTACTATTTGAAGTATGACCTATTTAAGTCAAAAAACCGCTACTCCTTTGAGATAGCGGTTTTTTTTAGTTTTATAAAAGCATCACGCTATATTAACCTGAATTCGGGATAATCAACCGATAAAATTTAAGGTAGTAGGCACTCCTTTATTGCAAAGCAATGCTTCTCATCTTTTAGACAAACGATCATTAATCTTTTTTGAACTTAGAAAAGATTAGCTCCCATCCTTTTTTCAAAGAAAGGGTTGGGGATGGTTTTCTTAACCCAAATAAAAACAATATAGTCAGCGAACTGCTAAACGGTTACAGTGTTAACCTCGTTAAGTCTACTCAAGTAGTACTTGCACTCGGTTGCCTTGTAACCATTTTAGACTTCTTTGACTATAGCTTAAAAAACGGTTATCACGAATAAAGAAAGGTTATGGAATTCAGAAGTTATTATTTGAACTCCACAGTGGCATCATCATCAATCGCCCCAAACAATGCTAATGCATCCCAATTGGTTAAGCGCACACAGCCTGATGAGGCTTGACGGCTGATACGCTCAGGATCTGGCGATCCGTGTATCCCGTAAGAAGGTTTGGTGAGTCCAATCCATACTAAGCCGACAGGATTATTGGGACCTGGTGGGATTATGGTTTGGCTACCATCCTCTGCAGTATAAGTATAATTTGGCTCATGTACTTTCACTTTTACTTGATGCGTACCACTGGGTGAAGGGGTTGCTGTGCTACCGACTGTTGTCGGATAACTGGCGACCAAATTGTCATCTGCGTCATAAACAAATAAGGTTTGCGTATCTTTATCGGCGACTACCCGACTGACAGGCGTGGTATTAGGATTACCAGGGTTATAAACCGTAATGGTTTCACCCGATTTAAAGCTAATATTAGGATTAAGCTGTGTTAAATACTGCAAGTCCATATGGAACTTTTCAGCTATGGCCTCTCCCACACTTTCGTAATACATACCCTCAAGCTTGCCCTTCGCCTCAGCACTTGCAGGGATGGTTGTCATATTAATATTAACATCGTTATCAGTCAGCGTGTAGTTCACCAATACAGGCTGATTAACAAGTGATCGGTCTTCATTCAATGCATCCCACGTCTCTTGATTTAAGTCATTAGTGACAGTCAAGCCCTTGGCTTTTTGAAAGGCTTGCATGGCTTTGCGTGTATTTTTGCCCCACTTACCATCTACAGCACCAACGCCATGATGATTCCAGTTTAGCAAAGCTTGTAATTTAGTCGCTATGGCTTGGTTAATCTTATTTCCAGACTGCCAGTCACTATTATTTACCTTCTGCGCAATTTCAGATAAGTTATTTACTGAGTATTGAAGCGTTGGTAATACGTCGTTTGACGTTGTATTTATTGTACCTGTGCTAGATTGATTGGCCTGATCTTGACTGTCTGCTACTTTAGTATGTTCACCATTGTTAACCGTATCGGATTTATTATTGAAGTTATTATCGGTCTGATTGACATCTGTTTGTTCCGCTGCGGTTTGTGTGGCTTTAGTTTTTGAAACACTGGCTGAATTTTCGGTAGAGGACGAATTTGAACACGATGTCGCTGTCAGCAATATTGCCAAAGCAAGTCCTGTTAATTTAGTTTTTGAAATATTCGATTGCAACTGACTAAACATGCTTTATCCTTATAAGTTAGCTAAGTTTGGCAAGGACAGCGGCGCCCATTTGCTGACAACCTACTAAGGTAAGACCCGACTCAACCGAATCCATAATATCACCAGTACGCAGACCGTCATCAAGCACATCACTGACTGCTTGCTCAATAGCTGCCGCAGACGCTTCGTGCTTAAAGGTATAACGCAGCATCATTGCGACAGACAATATAGTGGCTAACGGATTGGCTTTATCCTGACCAGCAATATCAGGTGCACTGCCATGACACGGCTCATACATTCCTTTACCATTTTCATCTAAGCTGGCAGACGGTAACATACCTATAGAGCCAGTTAGCATGGCGGCTTCGTCAGATAAAATATCTCCAAACATATTGCCTGTGACCATCACATCAAATTGCTTAGGATCTTTTACTAGCTGCATACAAGCGTTATCGGCATACATATGGCTTAATGCAACGTCAGGATAGTCGGCTTGTTGTAGCTTAATCATCGTCTGTTTCCAAAGCTCTGTCACTTCAAGGACATTAGCCTTGTCCACTGAACAGATCTTAGCAGCGGTTCCATTAGCCTTAGCACGTACTTGCGCCAAATCAAAGGCGACTTTACCAATGCGCTCAATCTCAGAGGTCTTATAAACCATGGTGTTATAGCCTTGTTGCTCACCATTATCTAGAGTGCGAATACCTCGAGGCTCGCCAAAATAAATACCCCCAGTGAGCTCACGCACGATCAACAAGTCAAGTCCCTTGATAATCTCAGGTTTTAGGCTTGAGGCATTGGCAAGCTGAGGATACAGCTTAGCAACGCGTAAATTTGCAAACAAACCTAATTCACTGCGGATCTTTAATAGGCCACGTTCAGGGCGAATGCTACGCTCTATACCGTCCCACTTAGGGCCGCCCACCGCGCCGAGTAAGACGGCATCGGCGGCACGTGCTTTTTCCAAAGTATCATCAGGTAACGGCACTCCTGCCCTATCGATAGCAGCACCGCCTAAATCTCCCTCTTCTAAGGTTAGTCCTAAATCAAATTTCTCATTAACCGCTTTAAGCACATCGACGGCTTGTGTCATTATCTCAGGTCCAATGCCATCACCTGCGAGCGTTAATACAGTTGCCATACTTTCAATTTCCTAAGTTGTTTTTAAGGTAGTTATTTTTTTAATTAGTCACTTTTAATTAGTCACTTGTAAGTAGTCACTTTTTAATTAACCATTATCTAAAGAGCTACTTTGCAAGGTTCAAGACCTAAGCGTTAACCTCATTAAATATCCAAGGGGTTTGTTGACGCATCTTTTCTTCATAGGCCTTGATTGCATCTTGTTGCTGAAGCGTAAGACCGATATCATCAAGACCATTAAGCAAGCAATGCTTACGAAATTCATCAATCTCAAAGGGATATTCAGTACCATCAGGCGTAACGACCACTTGACGCTCAAGATCAGCGGTTAGCTCATAGCCTTCATTGGCAAAACAGGCGTCAAATAAACTATCTACTTGCGCCTCTGGCAATACAATGGGCAACATACCGTTTTTAAAACAGTTATTATAAAAGATATCTGCAAAACTTGGGGCGATCACAGTACGGAACCCATACTCTGATAATGCCCAAGGGGCGTGTTCACGACTCGAACCACAACCAAAGTTATCACGGGCCAACAATATAGTTGCCCCTTGATAACGGGGTTTGTTGAGTACAAAATCAGGATTGATTTGGCGCGTTGTAATATCTTGATCCCCATTTATAGAAGGTACGCCTTCATCCAGATAACGCCATTCATCAAATAAATTAACCCCAAAACCTGTCCGTTTGATTGATTTTAAAAATTGCTTAGGGATAATTTGGTCGGTATCGACATTGGATCGATCAAGGGGGCAGACAATGCCTGTTTGGGTGTTATAAGCTTGCATGGTATTTCCTTTTATTACAGATACTTTAAGTAATATAAAATCTATTTTCTTTTCTTTAAACCTGAACTATTAATATAAAATTAGTACTTTTCTTTAATAGCCTATTAGCAATATTCCTTTGATTGGCAACACTAAACGATTAGAAGTATAGAGAGTTTCTAGGAAGGTGAATATTTTTTCAAAATCGTTTCCCTTCCTATATAACTGTCTTACCGCTATGACTAGATACTCAACATTATGCATCATACAAGCTTGAAAAATATCCTTTAAGAACTGGTTATTAGCAACAGCTCTTCCTGCTTCAACTTCAATAACAATTCTTCCATCATTGCTTAAAGCATCTGCATTGAATGCTTTATCTATCTTATTATTCAATCCGAATAAGACTGGTACTTCTATCTTATTAACCTTAGATTTTCCAGACTCAACGTCATAGCCCAGTTTTTCTAGTTCAAATTGCAATTCTTTCAAAACCTCATTGCTAACAAGTTTAAATTCATCAGACCGAATTTTATTCTCAACTGATCTGAAACAACTAACCACTTGTTTAAGTTCACTAGTAATACCTTGAGAACGAGGAAAAAACTGATAACTAATTATGGACATATGACTATACCGAAGTATGAATTATATTGTTTATATGTTTTCTGACTAAAAACTTCGCACATCCACAAAGTGACCGGCTAAAGCTGCAGCAGCAGCCATTGCAGGACTAACTAAATGCGTGCGTCCGCCATTACCTTGACGACCTTCAAAATTACGGTTCGACGTTGAGGCGCAGTGCTCTTGTGGCTCAAGCTTATCTGCATTCATTGCCAAACACATTGAGCATCCTGGCTCACGCCACTCAAATCCTGCTTCAATAAACACCTTATCCAGGCCCTCTTTTTCAGCCTGTTGTTTAACTTGTCCGGATCCAGCTACAACTATAGCTTCTTTAACGTTATCGGCCACTTTACGTCCTTTAATAACGGAGGCCGCTGAGCGCAAGTCTTCAATACGAGAATTAGTACACGAGCCAATAAAGATACGGTCAAGCTTAATATCGGTAATCGGCTGACCTTCATTAATACCCATATACTTATAAGCACGCTCCCACGCCTCAGCCTGTACCTCATCTTTAGCTTGTGCCAATGTTGGCACGTGTTGCGTCACATCGACTACCATCTCAGGAGAGGTGCCCCAAGATACTTGCGGTGCAATGTCACTGCCATCTAACTCAACAATCGCATCAAACTCAGCGTCGTCATCTGAGCGTAACGTCTGCCAGTAGGCAACTGCTTGTTCCCACTGCTCACCTGTTGGCGCAAATGGACGACCTTTCACGTAATCAATTGTCGTCTGATCAACCGCAACCATACCAACACGAGCACCTGCTTCAATGGCCATATTGCAAACGGTCATACGACCTTCCATGCTCATATTTTCAAACACATCTCCCGCAAACTCTATTGCATAGCCTGTCCCACCTGCCGTACCTATTTTTGCGATAATAGCCAATACCACGTCTTTCGCAGTCACCCCTTCACCAAGCTCGCCATTAACACGAATCAACATATTTTTAGATTTTTTCTGTACCAAGCATTGAGTGGCTAATACATGCTCTACTTCAGAGGTACCGATACCATGCGCTAAACAGCCTAACGCACCATGTGTCGCAGTATGTGAGTCGCCACAAACGACGGTCATGCCGGGTAATACAAGCCCTTGCTCAGGACCAATGACATGCACAATCCCTTGACGAACATCATTAATCGTAAATTCAGCGATATTAAATTTGGCGCAGTTATCGTCCAAAGTTTTTACCTGTAAGCGTGATACTTCATCTTTAATGCCACTCACACCTTCTAAACGCTCTTTACGGACTGTCGGTACATTATGATCCGGTGTCGCAATATTTGCAGACAAGCGCCATGGCTCTCTATTGGCCAATGCTAGACCTTCAAACGCCTGTGGACTGGTAACCTCGTGAAGCAGATGACGGTCAATATAAATTAAGCTTGAACCATCATCACGTTTACTCACGAGATGCGCATCCCAAAGTTTGTCATAAAGAGTTTTTGCAGTTTTTAATGGTGTTGCTGACATGGAATAGTCCCTTGCTGGCTTAAAAAGTTAATAAAATAAAGTCATATCTTAAATAATTCTTATAGGCTAATATTAGTTATAACGAATATTTAACAGAAGATTTTTGCTTTATTTTCTATATTGAGATTATAACATTTTAGTTATATAATAATAATTGATGATTTTTATTATAAAGCAAACTATTAATTATAATAGGTTACTTCACCCCTTTACTGGCATAAAGTTTTAGGCTACTCATGAATACGACAAATTTGACGACTTTTATCACGGTAATGCAAACAGGCAGTATTTCAGGTGCGGCTGAAAAACTTTTTATTACTCAGCCAGCAGTGAGTAAGCGTATTAAAAACCTTGAGGATGAGTTCAAGGTAACTTTATTTGACACTTTGGGTCGCGGCATCGTGCCCACTGCTGCCGCAAATGAGCTGTTGCCCCATGCTAAGCGTTGGCTAGATGACTATGATAATTTCAAAATCAATATTCAAAATTCACAACAAACCATCTCTGGTAAACTGGTTATTGGTACCAGTCATCACATCGGCCTCCACCACCTACCGCCTGTTTTAAAGCAGTTTATCCAAACTTACCCTTCTGTGCAATTAGAGGTCCATTTTGTCGATTCAGAAGCGGCCCATAAATCGGTATTAGATGGTGAGTTATCGCTTGCATTTTTAACCTTACCGCCAGTATATGATAAGCGTCTCACCTATCACACGTTATGGTCTGATCCGCTATATTTTGTTACAGGTACCCTATCGCCATTGGCTCAGAAAACCAACGTAACCTTGGAGCAATTGGCGCACTATTCCGCTATTTTACCAGCAGCGAATACGTTTACGAGTCAAATAACATTGGCTGAATTTGCCAAACAAAACTTAAAGCCTTATGCCACTATGACCACTAACCCGCTTGAGTCTATTAGAATGTTAGTATCGGTCGGACTAGGCTGGTCTGTATTGCCTCAAACCTTGATCAATCAGGAGCTTGCGTGCATAGACATGGCCAAAGATTTAGAGTTACAGCGTTATTTAGGTGTGGTTATAAACCCAAGTTTGACCCGTTCGGCGAGTGTTGATGCATTGATGCAAATGCTAGCGCCCATCGTATAGCTTATTCATTTAAAATCAGCTTCTTCAATTTAACCGACACTCTTTTGATTGAACCCGTTAAATTGGTGATCTTTTCAACCCCAATTTCTGTTACGTTAATGGTGTCATTAGATACTATTGATAATCTAATTCGTAATTCCCCCGATTATGCTTTATAATGCCCTCATATTGCCAAAAGTTAATAGTATGTAACTAAATTTGCATTCTAATTTTTCAATATTATTTTATGCAGATTGTATTGTTCTATGAAACATATATCAGCATAAGTTCATCAAGATATTCTATTACCTTTTGTTAATAATTTTTTAGCTCTACTTTTAGCTCTAAATAACGAACCATTATGATATTAGTCACATAATGGTTTTTTTGTGCTTATGAATTTTAATCATATAAGGATTTTGTTATGAATGGAGTGTCAACAGGCGTGCTTATATCGCTCGGCTTATACTTCCTACTGATGATTGGAATAGGGGTTTGGGCCTACTTTAAAGCTGAAAATGATTCATCTGGCTATATGCTTGGGGGTCGTAATCTCAGTCCAGGTGTCGCTGCTTTATCTGCAGGTGCATCAGATATGTCAGGTTGGTTATTACTTGGTCTACCAGGTTATATGTACAGCTCTGGTGTGGTTAGTATTTGGATTGCATTAGGATTGACGCTAGGTGCTTTTGCTAACTATTTATTGGTTGCGCCAAGATTGAGAGTATATACTGAGATTGCTGATAACGCGATTACCTTACCTGACTACTTTGCCAATCGCTTTGAGGACAAATCTCATCTACTTAGAGTTATTTCAGCAATTGTCATTATCTTATTCTTCACCGTCTATACTGCCGCAAGTTTAGCAGGTGGCGGTAAATTATTTGATAGTGCTTTAGGTATGACGTATAGCTCAGGCTTGTGGATAACTGCTGGCGTTGTTGTGATTTATACCCTATTTGGTGGTTTCCTTGCCGTATCGACAACTGACTTCGTGCAAGGCGTTATCATGTTATTTGCCATGATTATTGTACCGATAGTCGCTTTTACGGACCTGGGTGGTGTGGGTGCTACGACAACTGCAATCCGCAATATCGACCCTGAAATGCTCAATATCTTTAGCGGTATGACCTTCTTTGGTATCTTATCTCTTCTCGCTTGGGGATTAGGTTATTTTGGTCAGCCCCATATCATTGTCCGCTTTATGGCCATTCGTTCTGTTAAAGACGTGCCTACTGCTCGTAATATTGGTATGAGCTGGATGATTATCAGCTTAATCGGTGCATTAATGACTGGTTTTGCGGGACGTGCTTATGTTCAAAAGACGGCAATGACATTAGATGATCCTGAGACTATTTTCTTAGTATTTACTAATTTCTTATTCCATCCTTTAGTATCTGGCTTCTTGTTAGCGGCTATTTTAGCAGCCATTATGAGTACTATTTCTTCGCAGTTATTGGTTGTTTCAAGCTCACTCACTCGTGATGTCTATAAACTATTTTTTGATAGAGATGCGCCTGAAGCTCGTCAGGTATTAGTCGGTCGTATTTCAGTAGTGCTCGTTGCTATTATTGCTATTTTCTTAGCAAGAGACCCTGACAGCTCAGTTTTGGATTTAGTGTCTAATGCTTGGGCAGGCTTTGGTGCCGCGTTTGGTCCGCTAGTGGTTATCAGCTTAATGTGGAAACGTATGAACCGTAATGGCGCCCTTGCCGGTATGATTGTAGGTGCCTTAACAGTTATCGTTTGGATTTATGGTGGATTTGAAACGTCTGATGGCGTTGCTTTAAAAGATTGGTTATATGCCATTATTCCAGGCTTTATATTAAGCTCAATTGCTATCGTTATTGGTAGTCTGGCAACTGCTGAGCCTAATGATGATATTAAAGCTAAGTTTGAAGAAATGGAAACTAATCTATAATTTACATTCTTTCTAATAATACAGCTTAGTAAAAACCCTCGCATGACTTATGCGAGGGTTTTTTGTTAATTGATAAACCAGACACAATAACCCGTTAAAAAGTCTTGGTAAATAAAATAGTGGCTGATTTATCATCACGATCATCATAGTATTTGAAGTTACTAGAGGTTTTTTCATAATCAAATACCAGACGCGGGGTTAATCCCAATACCGTTAAGTCACGTTTCCAAACTTGCAACCCTATTGACTTTGTTTTGTCTTCTCGGGTTGTATCGTTGCCTTCAATCCTGTAAGTAGTGTAGAAGAAATTAGCGATATCATCAGAAGGTTTGTCATAGTCTTTGATCGCATAGCTTAGGGAAGTCAATGTTGAAATGCCTTGATTCCACTCCTTACCCCAACCGACATTAACTGAATTACGATCATAGCTCAGAAAACTAGTCTTATCGACATCGTTTATATTATGACCGATACCCCCATAAAAGTACTCGTTGGCATCTTTGATATATAGCCCATTTAAACCTAAAAATACACCGTCTGCTTCACGAAGGTTTTTGTCATCATCATCAATGGTTTCATTCGAAAGCATTCCCGTTGCTGTTAATTTCAACTTTGGTTTTACCCAACGTGAACCACTAACCGTTACCCCTTTACGCCAACTGTATGGTTCTTCACTATAGAATCGTTTGGTAACAAAAGGACTGATTGAAAGATCATTCTTTGCGTCATCATAACCTAGTCCTACAGATGCCGTGACTAGATAATCATTATAATCACTATTATCCCAGTACCCTTTAAGGGAAGTATTGCCACCTACTTCTGCATAGTAATTCTGTGGTAAATTTATACGCTTATTGGCACTGGTAGATACCAAAAGGCCTTTGCCAGACTCAGGTTTATTCGTTGTCCCAAATTGATTATTGACTATTGGCTTTTCAGGAACACCATTTAGGTTATCATCTTGAATATAACTTATTGATGCATTAAAACGCCACTGCTCTTGCATTTGAATACGTTCGATTAACTTATTGACATTGGCCATAACAGGCTCAGGTATGTCTGCCCCTCGAAGCTTAAGAAGCTGGTCATAAGCAGCAGCGTACTGTTTATCAGCATATAAAGCTTGTGCTAGATTTAAGCGTACAGGGTGAAAATCTGAATTATCAGCCAACATACCCTTATAAATGGCAATAGCCTGTTTATGTTGACCATTACTACGATATACCAACGCATCAGCAAAACTGATCAACATAGGATCGTTAGTCTGGAGCGCTTTATAATGCGGTAATAATTCTTTTACCGTTGCCATATCTTGAGCAGCTATGGCAGCATTTAAAAATTTGGTAAACGCAATAGGATCTGCTTTTAAAGCGTCTAAATTATAACGCTGAGCCGTTTGCAGAGGCTTACGCTCATTAATAGCCTCTTGAGCTTCAGCATTTGAAACATTAGCGGTTGGTACTGTGTTGCCTAAATTTATATTTTGTCGCTCTTGTTTAATAAGCTCTTCAGAAAGATCATTTTCATTCTGAGCAAGCTCATCAACCTCTTCTGGATTGAGTTCAGCAGCATATATTACGGGAGCATAAACTGCGGCTGCCGTTAAAATTGAGGCATTAAGGGTTTTAAGAAAAAAAGATTGGGTCATGGTTATCCTTAACATTGTAACTTGAGTCAAATATTCCGTATTTATAACTGATTGAAGTGCTAAAAAAGTTGTCAGTGATTATAAACTAGCATTTAAGTTATTAAAATAATATGTTTATTTATTTAAACATATATTATTGATAATTACGGATTAACTATAAAGTAATATTAACTTTATTGTTTAAAAAAAGCGCCCTAAGGCGCTTTTTTATTTAAAACTTAATCAACTTTGGATGCTATTACTGCTTTTCAGCGCCAAAGGTACCTTGGAACTTGGTACCAGTACCTGCAACAGTACCTTTACCACCTTCAACGGATGCATCTTGGTAAATTCCCCCTAAGAAGGCGGCATCTTCACCATAGAAACCACCGGCAGCATCGATACCATTTACATTACCTGCAAATGTATTGCCATCAATGGTCGCTTCAATGCCAATCTTATTACCTTCAGGCATATATTTGAAGTTACCATCAAAGGCAAGCTCACCAGCTACCGAGTTATTGACAAAGTCAACGTCAAAACTAGAGGTACCATTAACTGGAGCAGTACTAGTATTGTCATCCAAATGAATATTCTCGATATAAGTTGCTACACCGGTGTACTGTGCTTTACCCTCATTAACTTGTTTTAAATAGTCAATATCAGCTTGATTGGTCAGATACCCTTCAACATAGACATTTGTCGCTCTAGAAACATCTCCAACAAGGGAGTTAAAGTTTCCATATACGTGTCCAATCTGCATCTGCTGGTCAAAGTTTTCATACACTGAAGTATACTCATATGTTGGGTTAGAACTCCCTTTACCAGCATCTACTTTAATTTCTCCAGATCTTTGTAAGGACACTTTTATAGGTTCAAGTACACTTGAAGGTTGAACCATATCGCCTCGAACAACCCCATCACTAAAGCTCTTGAAATTATCGCCTTGACGATTATCTACTGGAACTTCTGCTCCATTTTCGACAGTGGTTGACGTAAATTCAGACTTATCATCTCGAATTGCGACATAGCCTATTGCATTATCAAGCTCACCAAGACCAAAGGGAAGGGTCTTCTCTTTACTACTTAACGTAGTTGATTGAAAACCGGTCATATCTGAGTCAGGTTCCACGTTTGGATTTACTGGATTAATTGGGTCAACCGGGTCTACAGGATCAACCGGGTCTACAGGATCTACAGGATCTACAGGATCTACAGGATCTACAGGATCTACAGGATCTACAGGATCTGGTGTTGATTTTTCAGCACCATATGTTCCTTTACCAGAATCATCACTATATACACCACCTAATAGTTTAGCATCTTCCCCATAGAATCCACCTTTAGTATCTACACCATTCCAACTGCCAGAAAATTTATTACCTGTGATTTCAGCTTTAATATCTTTGCTACTAGCACCAGAGAAAGTTAACTTACCATCTACCTGTTGATCGACAAAATCAACATCAAACTCAGACTTACCTAAAAGAGGACCATCTATGTTTGAATTCTCAAGATAAGTAGCAACACCTTCATATTTCACCTTACCATCATTGATATTGTTATCAATGTTGTATTGAGAAAGATCCTTCATATAGGTCATGTCTTCTAAGCTAGTTGACTTACCTTGTGCGTAGATAGTTGAAAGCTTTCCATCTGCATACAAAGCTCTGTCAATAGTTCCATATACATGACCAATTTGAAGCTCTTCATTAAAGTTGTTATATACCGAGGTATAGCTCATATCACGATCATAATCTATACCTGTTTGACCTTTGCCCTTAACAACTATATTTCCAGAATGAGATTTGAAGCCACTATCATTTGCTCCATAATTACTATCAGAAGCTTTGTTGCGGATAATTAAATCAACTGGTTCTGAGGCATAATTAGTATCAAGTTCATCAACACGACTGGTAAGAACATCAAAGCTACTTGAAGCATTGTTAACAATGTCCCCTCGTTTGGCTGCATTATATCCGTCTATATTATTACTCTGAACACCAGTAATAGTATTTGAAGCAGCAGCATCTGGATTAACTGGCGCTGGTGGAGTCTCTAACTCAGCTGCAAGAGCTTCTTCTGCAGCTTTAGCCCTAGCTTCTGCTTCTTCCTTAGCAAGTATAGCTTCATCTCTAGCTTGCTCAGCTTCAGTCGTGGCTACTTGAGCTGCTGCTGCTTCAGTTTTAGCAGCTTCAGCTTCAGCTTTAGCGGCGTCAACTTCAGCTTGAGCGGCTTCTACAGCGGCATCAGCTTCAGCTTTTGCTTCACCAATAGCTTGAGCAGCTGCAACCTTCTCAGCTTCAAGAGCTTGTTCCGCAGCTTCTTGAGCCTGCTCGGCAGCTTCTTGTGCTTGTTCCGCAGCTTCTTGTGCAGCTTTGGCTGTCGCAGCGGCTTCTATTGCAGCGGCTTCTGCAGCTTCGGCTGCTTCGGCTCTTTCAATAGCGGCCGCTAGACCACCGTCTCCACCTTCACCTGCATTGGCTAGTGCTTCTTGTGCAGCTTCTAAGGCCGCTTGGGCTTGATCAGCATCTGCTTGGGCTTTGTCCGCTGCCGCTTTGGCTTCTTCTGCTCTCGCTTGTTCTGCTGCTAGTGCTGCTTGACTGGCCTCTGCTGCCGCTGCCGCTTCTGCTGCTGCTTGCTCTGCTGCGGTTTGAGTATCAGATTTGGCGCCATAGGTTCCTTGTGCACCGTTGCCTTCGTAGACACCGCCTAGGTACTGGGCATCGCCACCGTAGAATCCACCTTCGGTTGCGTAGCCTGCATTGTTATCGGCACTGCCTGAGAATTGGTTGCCATTTATACCTGCGGTTAAACCAATGTTACCTACTTGGTTAAAGCTTAGGCTGCCGTCTAGTGTCTTAGCGACAAAGTCTGCGGTAAATACTGAGGTTCCGAATTCTATGTCATTACCTATGCCTAGCTCACGATAGGTCGCATCACCTGTGTATCCTGCTGTACCTTCTGTTGGTACGTTCTCAGCGACGGTGGCATTACCGACAACCGCAGTACCATCAACAGGAATCTTTGTATCGCTTAGACTAGCAGTACCGTCAATATGACCAATAAGCATTTCATCACTATAGTTTTTATAAATTGACGTATACACCAGTGGCAATACACCTAAGTCTGTAGCGATTTCAGTATTATCTTCATGACTCATAAAGCCATTAGCCAGTTCGGTATCACCCTCTCCAGTTATAACCACATCAACGACAGGTAGTAAATCATCAGAAGCTATATCAGCTCGCGCTTGAAGGCTATCGTCAGCTATCTCAAAATCACGTGTAGTTGTAATAAAGTCACCTAAGAGACCTGTTACTGATGCGCCTACATTGATAGTCTGCACACCAGATTTATCAGCTTCAGGCGCATTCTTAATAGCGGCCGCTTCTGCTGTTGTAGCGGCTTCGGCTTCGGCTTGCTCTGTTTCGGCAACTAAGGCTTCTGCTGCTGCTATAGCCTCCTGTGATGCTTGTTCTGCTGCGCTCACTTGGGCGAGTGCTTCTTGTAATGCCTCCTCTTTGCGGGCTACTGCCGCTTCTAAGGCATCTGTATTACCACCGCCTGCAGCTAATGCATCAGCTAGGTCCTGCTCAGCTTTGGCAAGCGCAGCTTGCGCGTCTGCTAAGTCAGCTTTAGCTTGATCTGCTTCGGCCTGTGCGCTCTCAGCTTTTTCTTTTTCAGAAGCGGCTTGTTGTTTGGCAGCTTCTGCTTCAGCTTGGGCTGCAGCTGCTTGTTGCTGTGCTTGTTCAGCACTTGCATTGGCTTGGGCTATAGCAGCGTCTGCTTCAGCTTTTGCTGCTGCTGCTTCATTTTTAGCAGCCTCTGCTTCAGCTTTAGCATCGTCAACTTCAGCTTGAGCGGCTTCTACAGCGGCATCAGCTTCGGCTTTGGCTTCTCCAATGGCTTTGTCTGCAGCTTCTTGTGCGGCAACTAGTGCGGCTTCCGCTGATTGTTGAGCAGACTTCGCTGCAGCTTCTGCTTCTTGCGCTTTTGCGGCTGCCTCTTCGGCTGCAGCTTGCGCTTCTTCTGCCGCTGCTGCTCTGGCTAGTGCCGCTGCTAGTCCACCGTCGCCACCTTCACCTGCATTCGCTAAGGCTTCTTCTGCTTTTGCTAAGGCTTCTTGTGCTTTGACTGCTTCTTCTTGGGCTTTGTCCGCTGCCGCTTTGGCTTCTTCTGCTCTCGCTTGTTCTGCTGCTAGTGCTGCTTGACTGGCCTCTGCTGCCGCTGCCGCCTCTGCTGCTGCTTGCTCTGCTGCGGTTTGAGTGTCAGATTTGGCGCCATAGGTTCCTTGAGCACCGTTGCCTTCGTAGACACCGCCTAGGTACTGGGCATCGCCACCGTAGAATCCGCCTTCGGTTGCGTAGCCTGCATTGTCATCGGCACTACCTGAGAATTGGTTGCCATCTATACCTGCGGTTAAACCAATACTACCTGCTTGGTTAAAGCTTAAGGTGCCGTCTAGTGTCTTAGCAACAAAGTCTGCGGTGAATACTGAGGTTCCGAATTCTATGTCATTACCTATGCCTAGCTCACGATAGGTCGCATCACCTGTGTATCCTGCTGTACCTTCTGTTGGTACATTCTCAGCGACGGTGGCGTTACCGATTACCGCTGCTCCGTTTACGGGTAGTGCACTGTCTCCTAAAGCTGCTGAACCATCAATGT